>CAZVNC010000337.1:0-3654 GCA_964628305.1 uncultured Ideonella sp. | reverse complement strand
CCGGCGTTGAACCCGAACCAGCCGACCCACAGCAGCGAGGCGCCGACCATGGTCAGCGTCAGCGAGTGCGGCGTGAACGACTCCCTGCCGTAGCCGGTGCGCTTGCCGAGCACGTAGGCGCCGACCAGACCCGCGACACCGGCGTTGATGTGCACCACTGTGCCGCCCGCGAAGTCGAGCGCGCCGTCCTTGAACAGCCAGCCGTCCGAGGCCCAGACCATGTGCGCGATCGGCACGTAGCTGAACGTGAACCAGATGACCGAGAACAGCAGCACGCCGGCGAACTTGATGCGCTCGGCGTAGGAGCCGACGACCAGCGCGCAGGTGATGGCCGCGAAGGTCGACTGGAAGGCGACGAACACGTACTCGGGGATCGATCCGGACAGCGTGTCCGGCGTGATGCCCTTCAGGAACAGCTTCTCGAAGCTGCCGAAGATCGGGCCGCCACCCGCGAACGTGAGGCTGTAGCCGTAGACGGCCCACAACGTCGTGATCAGCGCGAAGATCGTGAACACCTGCACCAGCACCGACAGCATGTTCTTCGAGCGCGCTAGGCCGCCGTAGAAGAGGGCCAGGCCCGGGATCGTCATCAGGATGACGAGCATGGTCGATGTTAGCATCCAGGCGGTGTCGCCGGCGCTGAGGGTCGGCGCAGCCGCCGGCGCGGAAGCCGCCGCGGCGGGCGCAGCAACCGCCGCGGTGGCCACTTCAGGTGCGGACGCGGCCTGCGCATACGCCGCCGCCGAGAAGCCGAGGGCCGCGAGGCCGAGAGCGAGAGTCGCAACGAGTTTTTTCATCATGGTTGTCGTCCTGGTGCGTCAGAGTGCGTCGCGGCCGGTCTCGCCGGTGCGGATGCGCACGACCTGCTCGAGTGCGGCGACGAACACCTTGCCATCGCCGATCTTGCCGGTGCGCGCCGACCCTTCGATCGCCTCGATCACCTGCTCGACGATCGCGTCGTCGACGGCGGCCTCGATCTTCACCTTGGGCAGGAAGTCGACGACGTACTCGGCGCCGCGATAGAGCTCGGTGTGGCCCTTCTGACGTCCGAAGCCCTTGACTTCCGTCACCGTGATGCCTTGCACGCCGATCGCGCTCAAGGCTTCGCGCACTTCGTCGAGCTTGAACGGCTTCACGATCGCAATCACCATCTTCATGGTCTGTACTCCTTGCTGTCGAGACTTCAGAACGTCTTCGTGACCGACGCCACGGCCGTGTTGCCGCTGATGTTGCGGTTGGTCAGCGCCGCCGTGCCACCGGTCAGGTCGCGATTCGTCGCGACGTAGGCGAGGCCGATCACCCAGCCGTCGATCGTGTAGGTCACGCCGAGCTTCCAGTCCGAAATGTTGTTCGCCGTGCTGCCATCGATCTGGGTGACGACGGCGCCGCCCTTGAGCCATTGGTAGCCGTAGTGCGCGACGAAGCCGAAGTTGTGGCCGAGGTCGTAGCTGAAACCGGCGTCGAGGTAGCTCGAACCGCTCGAATCGGGCGTGCCGAAGAAGTCCGAAACGGCATAGTTGTATTTCAGCGATACCGGCCCGTAGCTCGCGCCGAGGTACAGCTCGGTGTTGTCGATCCGCGTCGAGCCGCTCGGGCTGGAGCCGGAGTTCGGGTAGTAGTAGTAGATGACGCCTACGTCGAGGCCGAAGCCGCCGTCGAACGCGTGCTTGTAGCCGCCGTAGAAGTCCATCTCGAGGTTCGCGCCGTTGTACAGCTTGCTGTCGACATTGGAGTTCCAGTTGCCGGCGTACAGGCCGGAGCTGTGCGCGACGTCGAAGCCGCCCTGCAGTGCCGGTTTCTTGTCGGTCTGCGAGATGCCGCGGAAGCGGTAGTCGGAAAGCAGGCCGATGTTGGCCGTGAACGCCCAGGGCGATTGCGGCGCTGCGGCCGCAGCCGCTTCGGTCGAGGTTTGTGCGAAGGTCGGCATGGCGACCAACGCGGAGATCGCGGCAAGCGCGAAGGAAGGCTTGAACATGGTGAGGACTCCCTGGTTGAATGAATTGGTATGCCCCACCCTTCGCAGCTTCCGTGCCAAGCGGCCCTGCCGGCGGCGCAGCCTGGGCGCCGCCGGCACGGGGCGGTCTCGCACCGACAACAGCGCGGCGCGCACCAGCCTGGGTCGATCCGGGCCCGGGGCGCGCGCCAATCCCGCTTCTGGTGCATCGGCAGCGAACCGCGCAAAGGCACAATCGCGGCTGCCCGAGCCGCGCCGCATGCGCCGCCGTTCGGCTACGCCAGAGGAACCTCCGATGTCGCTCGCCGTGATTCGCAGCCGCTCGCTCGACGGCCTCGCCGCACCCGAGGTCACGGTCGAAGTGCATCTGGCGAACGGATTGCCGAGCTTCACGCTCGTTGGTCTCGCCGAGACCGAAGTCAAGGAGTCGCGCGAGCGGGTGCGCGCAGCACTGCAGACGAGCGGCCTCGAGTTCCCGACCAACAAGCGGATCACGGTCAATCTCGCGCCGGCCGATCTGCCGAAGGAGTCCGGCCGTTTCGACCTGCCGATCGCGCTCGGCATCCTCGCCGCGAGCGGCCAGATCGACGCTGCGCCGCTCGACCGCTTCGAGTTCGCCGGCGAATTGAGCCTCGCCGGCGACCTGCGGCCGGTGCGCGGCGCGCTGGCGATGGGGCTCGCGCTGAGCCGCCAGCGCGCGACGCGCGCGCTCGTGCTACCCGCCGGCAGCGCCGAGGAAGCGGCACTCGTCGACGGCCTCGCGATCCACAGCGCGGCGCATCTGCTCGATGTCGTGCGCGCGTTCCAGAGCGGCGACGCGGCACAACCGCTGCCGCTGGCGAAAGGCGCCGCGTCCGTCATGCCGGATGCGCTGCCCGACCTGCGCGACGTGAAGGGCCAGGCCGCGGCACGCCGCGCGCTCGAGATCGCCGCGGCCGGCGGACACAGCGTGCTGATGGTCGGCCCGCCGGGAACCGGCAAGTCGATGCTTGCGCAGCGCTTTGGCGGCCTGCTGCCGCCGATGACGCAGCAGGAGGCGCTCGAATCGGCCGCCGTGCTCAGCCTGACCGGCGAATTCCGCGCGGCGCGCTGGCGCCAGCGCGTGCTGCGCGCGCCGCACCACAGCGCGTCACCGGTCGCGCTCGTCGGCGGCGGCTCGCCGCCGCGCCCGGGCGAGATCTCGCTCGCGCACCACGGCGTGCTGTTCCTCGACGAGCTGCCCGAGTTCGACCGCCGTGTGCTCGAGTCCCTGCGCGAGCCGCTCGAGACCGGCACCGTCACGGTGTCGCGCGCGCGCCGGCGCGCCGAATTCCCCGCCCGCTTCCAGCTCGTCGCGGCAATGAATCCCTGCCCCTGCGGCCACCTCGGTGATCCGCGCCGCGCCTGCCGGTGCACGCCCGAGCAGGTGGCGCGCTACCGCGGGCGGCTGTCCGGCCCCTTGCTCGACCGCATCGACCTCACCGTCGAGGTGCCTGCGATCGCGCCGGAGGCCTTGCTCGAAAGCCCGCCGGGCGAGCCCTCCAGCGCGGTGCGCGCGCGGGTGGCGGCGGCGCGTGCGCTGCAGGCAACGCGTCAGGGCTGTCCGAACGCCCGCCTGCCGGCCGGCGAGGTGGAGCGCCACTGTCGCCCCGATCCGGGCGGCGAAACCCTGCTGCGCCAGGCGATGCAGCGGCTCGACCTGTCGGCGCGGGCGTATCATC
>CAZVNC010000336.1:0-3669 GCA_964628305.1 uncultured Ideonella sp. | reverse complement strand
ACGAGGCCGGCCGGAAAGACGAAGAACATGGCCGAGAACACGAGCGGCATGATCCACATCATCTTGGCCTGCACCGGATCGGGCGGTGTCGGGTTCAACCAGGTCTGCAGCAGCGAACTCGCCGTCATCAGCAGCGGCAGGATGAAGTACGGATCGCGCGCCGAGAGGTCGTGAACCCAGAGTATCCACGGCGCGTTGCGCATCTCGACGCTCGACAGCAGCACCCAGTAGAGCGCGATGAAGAACGGCATCTGGACGAAGATCGGCAGGCAGCCGCCGAGCGGATTGACCTTCTCCTCGCGGTAGATGCGCATCATCTCCTGCTGCATCTCCTGCGGCTTGTCCTTCAGCCGTTCGCGCAGCGCCATGACCCGCGGGTTGACCGCCTTCATCTTCGCCATCGACGCATAGGCCTTGGCGTTGAGAGGATAGAACGCGATCTTTAGCAGCACGACGAGGGCGACGATCGCCCAGCCCCAGTTGCCGAGCACCGCGTGCAACTGCGTCAACAGCCAGAACAGCGGCTTGGCGAGGATCGTGAACCAGCCGTAGTCCTTCACCAGTTCCAGCCCGGGTGCGAGCGCGCTGAGCTTGTTCTCCTCCTGCGGTCCGACGAACAGCGTGCTGTCGAACGTCTTACTCGCGCCGGCAGCTATCGTCCCGAGCGGGACGAGCATGCCGACGGCGTACAGATTGGTGTCGACCTTGCGGGTGAAGAACTCGCGCTTGACGTGCTCGGGCAGCAGCCAGGCTGATGCGAAGTAGTGCTGCACCATCGCGACCCAGCCGGTGTCGCCGGTCGTTGCATGATCGGGCTTCTCGCCCGGCGCGCGCTTCTCGATCGCCTTGAAGTCGACCTTCTTGAACTTGTCGACGCTGTCGTAGACGGCCGGGCCGGTGAACGTGAAATAGAAGCTCGATTCGCCTTCGGGCGCGTTGCCGTCGCGAACCAGCTGGAAGTACAACTGGGGCGTGATCGGCTGTGCCGAGACATTCTCGACCTCGAACTTCACGTCCACCGTGTAGCTGCCGCGCTTGAAGGTGTAGGTCTTGACCAGCCGCGCACCACCGACGTCGGCGGACTCGAAGCGCACCTGAAGCGAATCGCTGCCTGCAACCATCTCGCGCGGACCGGGCACCCACTTCATCGGCGTGAGGTGGGTCGGCAGCGGCGCCGTGCCGGGCGCGCCGATTAGGCCCGTCTGCGCGAGGTAGACGCGATGCGGCGAGCGGTCGAAGAGCACGACCTTGCGGCTGGGGTCGTTCTGGTCGACCTCCTGGAGCAGTTCGACCTTGACCGGATCGCCGCCGTTCGAGTCGAAGGTGAAAGCGAATACATCGGTCGTGATCGTCACCAGCTCGGCGGCGGCCGGCGCGGCGGCCGGCGGCGCGGTCGGTGCAGCGGCAGCCGTTGTGCCCGCGCCCGCGACCGCGGTTGCCGGCGGAACGGCATGCAGCGGAACACTCGCGGCGCTCGTTGCACCCGTTGCGCCCTGCGGCGCGGCCGTCGTCGGCGCCGGCTTCGGGCTGAACAGCGATGGCTCGCCGTTGTGCTTGTTCCAGCCGTCCCACAGCAGAACGAGCGACATCGAAAACACCACCCACAACAGGGTGCGGCGAATATCGTTCATGGCGCAGTCTTCGATGAAGTTGGCGGCGGCGCCTGCGTCGAGCACGGCGACACATACCAGGCGAACAGCCGTGGCCGCTCGGCCGGGACCGGATCGAGTCCGCCGTCGCACCAGGGATGGCAGCGCAACACGCGGCGTGCCGTGAGATAGGTCCCGGCGCCCGCGCCATGCGATTCGAGCGCCGTGAGCGAGTAGGCCGAGCACGTCGGCTCGAAGCGGCACTGCGAGCCGATCCAGGGACTGAAAAGCAATCGGTAGCCGCGCACCAACGCAATCAGGATGCGGCACGGCAAGCCAGCAACGAAGCGCAGGAGCGGTCGCATGGTGCTCAGCGCGGCGCGGATGCTGCAGCCACGGGATGTCGATTGCGGCACTGCAACAATAGAGCGTCGAGTTCGCTCCGCGCCTCATGGGTCAAGGCGGCAGAGGCGGCGCTCGCGAACGCGGCTCGATCGAACGGCGCGCGCAGCCGCACGAGCCACAGGCCGGGGGCCAGCGGTTGCATCCTGGCCTCCAGCCGTTGGGCGGCGCTGCGAATCTGGCGCTTGATCAGATTGCGCGTCACGGCGCGGCGCGCGTGTCGTTTCGGAACGACCGTGCCGAGCCAAGCGCGGGCCTGCGAACGCTGCGCCTGATCAAGCGCGACCACTTCATCCACAGACTGTTGACAAGTCGGTTCAGCGAATGTGGATAACTTGCCTCGCTGCGCGTTGGAAGGCCGTCGAGGTGGCCTTTTCCGGCCCATCGCCCGGCTTGGCGCGCCGCCCGCGAAATGAACCGCGAAGTGAGTGCTGCGCGCATGCGCAGGCTGCGCCATCAAGCGCTCGAAGTCTTCCGATCGCACGATGCGACCAAGCACGGGGGCAATCGGCAGGCGCGAAGGCAGGTCTTCAGACGGCTAGGCGCTTGCGGCCCTTGGCACGCCGCGCGTTGATCACGGCACGTCCGCCGCGCGTCTTCATGCGCACGAGAAATCCGTGCGTGCGAGCGCGGCGAACCTTGGAAGCCTGGTAGGTGCGTTTCATTTGTAATCCTCTTCAAGTTCTCTTCGTCGCGTCCGGCTGACACCGGCGGGACCAAACCGCAAGTTTCGGGATGGTGGGGTTGGCCGTCTCGCGCGATGCCCGCCGCGATTCGGCCGCTGCGCCGATGCAGAGTGCGCCAACCTGCGTTGCGCTCGTGAGTCGCCGCCGAGTGCGCCAGCTTTGCGTGGAGCCAGCGAAAGGAAGTACGGGAAACCGAGTATTACACCAAAAACTCCTTTCTCGGTCAATGACTTGCACCACCGGCTGCGGGCTGGCGGGTGGACGCCGATCAGCTTCGAACTGTGGATAACCCACCCATGGCGGCACTTTCAGGCCGTACAATCCGCGCTTCGAAAGAGAAGTTTTCCACAGCATGAGCGCCGACCTGTGGCAACAGAGTTGCGAACGCCTCGCAACCGAGTTGCCGGAACAACAATTCAATACCTGGATCCGACCGCTCCCCGACGCCGAAATCACCCAAAGCGGTGCCGAGCCGACCGTCGTTTCGGTGCGTGTGCCCAATCGCTTCAAGCTCGACTGGATCAGGAACCAGTACGCCGGGCGGATCGAAGCGGTACTGAGTGAAATCGCCGGCCGGCCGGTGCGGTTCGAGTTGACGCTTGCACCGCGCGAAGCCCCGCCCGCTGCGGCCATGGTCAACGCACCAGTGCTCTCAACGCAATGGCTGTTGCCGCAGGCAGCGCCGGCGGGGGCTGCGCCTGCCGCGCAGACCTCGAACCTGCCGCGCCACCGGCTCAATCCGGCGCTGACCTTCGACACGCTCGTGCCCGGCCGCGCGAACCAGATGGCGCGTACCGCGGCGCTGCACGTCGCCGGCGCACCCGGCGCGATGTACAACCCGCTCTTCATCTATGGCGGCGTCGGCCTCGGCAAGACGCACCTCGTGCACGCGGTCGGCAACGCGCTGCTCGCGGACCGGCCCGACGCGCGCGTGCTCTACCTGCACGCCGAGCAGTTCATCAGCGACGTGGTCAAGAACTACCAGCGCAAGA
>CAZVNC010000335.1:0-3670 GCA_964628305.1 uncultured Ideonella sp. | reverse complement strand
CGTTGCGCCGGCACGCGTGCAGGAAGTGGTTGCCGCCGATCGAGTAGCCGTCGCCATCGCCGCTGGCGACGACCACCGTCAGATCGGGGCGCGCCGCCTTCAGGCCGGTGGCCGCGGCCAGCGAGCGGCCGTGCACGCCGTGAAAGCCGTAGCACGAGGTGTAGGCCGGGATGCGCGACGAGCAGCCGATGCCGGAGACGACGGCGACGTTGTGCGGCTCGAGCTGCAGCAGCGCGAGCGCGCGCGTGATCGAGTTCAGGACCGTGAAGTCGCCACAGCCTGGGCACCAGATCGGCTTGACCTTCGATTTGTAGTCGCCGGCGCTGCGCGCGGCCGGGGTGGCCGGCGCTTCCGGCGTTGCGACGTCGTTCATGCTGTTTCCTTCTGTGCTGATTCGATGGCGGCCCACGCGACGAGCGCGGCGCAGACCTCGGCCGGACGCAGCGGCAGCGGCCCAGGCTTGTGAAAACTCGCCGGCCGGCCCGGAAGGTCGAGCGCGCCGCGCAGGTAGCGCAGCAACTGCGCGCCGTGGTTCTGCTCGATCACCATGACGCGCTCGACGCCGCGCAGCGCCTCGGCAAACGCCGCCTCGCGCAACGGCGCGAGCAGGCGCAGCACGACGAGGCGCACCTTGACGCCCTGCGCCGCGGCGCGCGCGATCGCCTCGCGCACCGGCCCGGAGGCCGAGCCGAAGGTGATCACCGCAAGCGGCGCGTCGCCTTCGACATCGGCCCAGCGGCTGCCATAGTCGTGCTGCATCAGCTTGCGCTCGCGCTTGTCGAGCTGCAACTGGTGGTCGCGCGCCTGGCTGCTCGGAATCGCGCTCTCGCTGTGCTCGAGGCCGTCGGCGGTGTACTCGGTGCCGGGCGTGCCCGGGATCGCCATCGGCGAGACGCCGGACGGCGTATCGAGGTAGCGCTTGTAGTCCGGCGCATGCGCCTCGGCGACGAGGCGCTTCGGGGCGACGGGCTCGCCCTCGGGTTTGTCGATGATCGCGCGCGACTGGCCCATGAACTGGTCGGTCAGCACGATCGCCGGCGCCTGCAGCGCCTCGGCCAGCTCGACCGCCCAGGCGGTCGTCGGCAGGCAATCCGAGATCGAGCTCGGCGCGACCACCAGCCGCGGCGCGTCGCCGTGCAGGCCGCTGACCGCAAACGACAGATCGCTTTGCTCGCTCTTGGCCGGAATGCCGGTCGACGGCCCGCCGCGCATGACGTCGACGACGACGATCGGCGTCTCGGACGCGACGGCGAGGCCGATGCCCTCGGTCATCAGCGCCAGGCCCGGTCCCGACGTCGCGGTGAGCGACGGCACGCCGCCGAACGACGAGCCGATGATCATGTTGACCGACGCCAGTTCGTCTTCCGCCTGCAGCAGCGAGCCGCCGATGCGCGTCAGCGCCGGCGCCATCCACTCGAGCAGTTCGGTCGCCGGCGTGATCGGATAGGCGGCGACGAAGCGAATCCCGCCGCGCAGCGCACCGGCCCCCGCGGCCTCGTTGCCGCTCAGCATCCAGCGCTGGCCCGCCGTCTTGCCGTTCGGGGCCCGCGCGGGCCCCGCCAATCGCGGCAGGGCCGGCAGGTCGGCGGCGGCGGCGATGCCGGCGTGCAGCGCCTTCAGGTTCGCCTCGAGGGCGTCCGCGGTGCGCTTCCAGCTCGCGCGCACCGCGGCCTCGAGCGCCTGCGTCGGCAGCCCGGCGAGCGCGCCGGCGACGCCGAGCGCGGCCATGTTGATCCAACTGCCCGGGATCGCCTTCACCATCTTCTTCAGTGGCAGCGAGACCGAGCGCGTACCGGTCGCGAGGAAGACTTCGGGCGCGCTGCCGCTATCGGCGTCGCCCAGCAGCAGGCTGCCGGGGTGGAGCGGAATCTCGTCGGCGAAGCGGTTGATGTTGAGCCAGTCGATCGCCAGCAGCAGATCGAAACGGTCGTCGAGCGACTCCAGCGGCGTGTGCCCGATGCGCAGCAACCCGGCCGCCTCGCCACCGCGAATCTGCGGCCCACTGGTGCGCACCATCAGCCCGTACAGGCCGGCGCGCGCCGCCGCGTCGAGCAGCAGCGTGCCCGCCGTCATCACGCCGCTGCCGCCGCTGCCGGCGAGCGCGATCGACAGGCTCGCGCATTCCGTTCCCGCCCCCTCCGACGGCGCTTCGCGCGCCGCCACTTCAGGACTCGATATGACATCCACAGATTTGCTCCTTGCTCATTGCTTATGCCGAGTAAACGTTTTGGGCGCGCCCTTGTTACTGACCCAGATCAAAGAGTGCGCAAGCATTCGTCATCACAATGCCTTAAACCGGCATTGCAGTACCAGTTTACCAGTTTGGGCCCTGCAATCAACCGAAGAATGAGCGCCGCAAGGGCTTCGAAGCCGGGCGCAGGACGCGGAGGAAACCGATGAGCATCGACGCACACCGTTGGCTGATGACGGCGCCCAAGGCGCCGATGGAGAGGGCGGAATTTCAGGCCGCGCCGCAGGCCGGCGAAGTGGTCGTCGCGATCGCGGGCTGCGGCGTGTGCCACACCGACCTCGGCTACTACTACGACGGCGTGCGCACCAACCAGCCGCTGCCGCTCGCCCTCGGCCACGAGATCAGCGGCCGCGTCGTCGCCGCGGGTGCCGGCGCCGAAGGCTGGATCGGCAAGTCGGTCATCGTTCCGGCCGTCCTGCCGTGCGGCGAATGCGATCTGTGCAAGCGCGGCCTGGCCACGATCTGCCGCACGCAGAAGATGCCCGGCAACGACATCCAGGGCGGCTTCGCGACCCACATCGTCGTCCCCGCCCGCGGCCTGTGCGATGTCGATCTGGCGCGCCTGGAACGCGCCGGGCTTTCGATCGCCGAAGTCTCGATCGTCGCCGACGCGCTGACGACGCCCTATCAGGCGGTGCGCCGCGCCGGCGTCACGCCGGGCAGCGTCGTGGTCGTGATCGGCGCCGGCGGCGTCGGCGGCTACTGCGTGCAGATTGCGCGCGCGTTCGGCGCGACGGTCGTCGCGATCGACGTCGACGACGCCAAGCTCGAGGCGATCGCCGGCCACGGCGCGTCGCTCACCCTCAACAGCCGCGGCATGGACCCGAAGGCGCTCAAGACCGCGATCAACGCCTTCGTCAAGCAGCAGGGCCTGCGCAGCACCGAGTGGTTCATCTTCGAATGCTCGGGCACCGCACCCGGCCAGCTCACCGCCTACAGCCTGCTGGTGCACGGCGCGACGCTGTCGGTGGTCGGCTTCACGATGGACAAGGTCGAGATCCGGCTGTCCAACCTGATGGCGTTCGATGCGCGCGCGATCGGCAACTGGGGCTGCCCGCCGGAGTTCTACCCCGCAGCGCTCGACCTGGTGCTCGACGGCAAGGTGCAGATCGAGCCCTTTATCGAGACCCATCCGCTGCGCGACATCAACGCTGTGTTCGCCGCGGTCCACAACCGCGAGATCAAGCGCCGCGCGATCCTCATTCCGACCTGACCTCTGGAGACCCGATGAACGCTTCCACCGCACTGCCCTCCGCCCGGGATTTCAAGAACCACGACATCGTCGACGACATCTCGCGCCCCGGCGTGAAGTACGAGTTGCGTCCCGCCAAGCGGCCCCACGGCAGAGACGCCGCTGGGCTCTTCAACGCCTGGATCACGCTCTACAACCCGAGCCAGTTCAACTCTTACACGACCGAC
>CAZVNC010000334.1:0-3672 GCA_964628305.1 uncultured Ideonella sp. | reverse complement strand
TGCCGTCGGGACGGTCGGCGGCGCCGTCGTCGGCGGCGTCATCGGCCACGAAGTCGGCAAGGACAAGAAGTAGGAGGATTGACCAGTCGGGCACGCGGTCCCATCGGGTTGCTGCGTGACGATCGGTCAATTCGCAACCGGCGCCGCCCAACGCTGCGTGGCCACAGGAGTCCTGAGATGAAAACGTGCACACCGTCCGTTCGAACCGCGCTCTTCGCGGGAGCCCTGCTCGCCGCATTGACCGCCTGCCAGAAAAAGGAGGGCCCCGCGGAGCAGGTCGGCAAGCAGATCGACCAGGCCGTCGAGAAGGCCGGCCGGCAGATCGAGAAGGCCGGTGACGAGGTCCAGGACGCGACCCGCCGCGACAAGAAGTAGTCCGACTCGGAACAAAATCATGAATGCAACGGGTTTCAAAGCCATGTTGGTGATCGCCGCGCTCGGCGCTTGTGGCGCGGCAAGTGCGCAGATCACCTTCTTCGAGCGCGACGGCTACCAGGGCCTCTCGTTCAGCACCGAGCAGCCGATCGAAAATTTCAAGCAGTTCGACTTCAATGACCGCGCATCGTCAGCCACCGTCGAGCGCTCGCGCTGGGAGGTCTGCGAGGATGCGAAGTTCCGCGGCAACTGCGTGGTGCTGCGTCCCGGCAACTATCCTTCGCTGGCCGCGATGGGATTGAACGACCGCGTCTCTTCGGTACGTGCTGTGGCCGCCGACGCCCAGGTCGACGCTGGCCGCTACGCGCCGCTGCCGGCTGCTGCGCAGGCTACATTTTTCGAGCGCGAAGGCTTCGAGGGCAATTGGTTCACCACCCAGCAGGCAGTCGGCAACTTTGCGCGCCGGGGGTTCAACGATCGTGCGTCATCTGCCATCGTGACAGGTGATCGCTGGGAAGTCTGCGACGACGCCGGCTTCGAGGGACGGTGCGCCGTGTTAAGGCCGGGCCGATATGCGTCGTTCGCGGCGATGGGCTTGAACAACCCCGTGTCGTCGGTGCGCGCGGTCGGCTGGGGCGCGCGTGTCAGCGAGGAGCGCTACGCGCCCGCGCCCGCGCCAGCACCCGACTATGCGTACCACCGGCGTCCGCAGGAGCAGCTGTTCGAGGCGACCGTGACCTCGGTGCGAGCCGTGGTCGGCCCGCCCGAGCAGCGGTGCTGGATCGAGCGCGGGGAGGTCGCCGCGCCGCAGTCCAAGCTCAACGTTCCAGGTGCAATCATCGGTGCTGTCGTCGGCGGCGTGCTCGGACACCAGGTGGGCGCAGGCATGGGCAAGAATCTGGCCACCGTCGGTGGCGCCGCCGTAGGGGCCGCCGTAGGTTCCAAGGTCGGGCGCAACGCTTCGGAGCCGCAGGTTGCCGTGCCGAACGTGCAGCGATGCGAATCGGTACCCAGCCAGGGCAAGCCCGACTTCTGGGACGTGACCTACGAGTTTCGCGGCCAGGCGCATCGGGTCCAGATGACCACGGCGCCCGGCGCCACCGTGACCGTCAACGAGCTGGGCGAGCCGCGGGCCTGAGCTGCCAGCCCGACGACGCCCGGCGCGGGTCGGCGGGCGTTGCGCGCCGGGTGCAGCCTTGATGCCGCGGACGCGCGGCGATCGGGCGCGCGCCGTTTGCTGGCGGCGAACTACAGGCCGGAGTGATTGCCCTGATCGGGCAACCGCGTTGGCCTACTGCTGCATCACCAGATGCACCTGCGGCGTCATCGGCCGCGGCCAGCCGGCCTCGGTGCAGACGCGCACGATCGCCTCGTTGGTGTCGAAGTAGACCTGCCAGTAGTGGTCGGTGTGGGTGTAGGGCCGCACCGCGATCACCGGGCCTTCGAGTTTCATGTCGAGCAGGTTGACCTCGGGCGGCAACTTCGTCGAGATGTTCGGGATCTTGGCGACCGCGGCCTTCAGGCGCGCGATCGCATCCAGCGGGTCGACGCCCGCGGCGAGCTGCGCGACACGTTCGACGCGGCGCTCCGGCAGCGACGAGTAGTTCTGGATCGCATCGCCGAAGATCTTGCCGTTGCCGACCAGCGTGTGCACGTTGTCGGGGGTGATGATGGTGGTGCCGAACAGGCCGAGCTCGTGCACCGTGCCGGTGACGCCGCCGGCGCTGACGAAGTCGCCGACCTTGAACGGCCGCAGGATCAGCATGAACGCGCCCGACGCGAAGTTGCCGAGCAGGCCGCTCCAGGCGGCGCCGATCGCTACGCCGGCGCCGGCCAGCATCGCGGCGAACGACGTCGTCTGGATGCCGAAGTAGCCGAGGATGCCGAGAACCAGTGCGATGTTGAGCGCGACGGCGACGATCGAGCCCATGTACTTCGTGAGCGTCGGGTCGACGTGATTGCGGTTCATCGCCGCCTGGATGAGCGTGATCACGCGCCCGATCAGCCAGCGGCCGATGACCCAGAAGGCGATCGCCGCGGCGACCTTGATCGCAAGCTCCGTCAGCGTCGTGCTCAGGAAGGCCTGGATGCTTGCCATGTCCATTGCTTGGGTTCTCCTCGGTGGTTCTGGTGCCTGCCGGTCGCAGACGCGCGATCATACGAGCGATTGGGGCGCCCGCAGCGGCCCGGTTTCGCGCTGCGCAGCGGCCCGAAGTGCGCCTGGATCGGGTGTCGCGCCGGCTTCAGCGCCGCGTGAGCTGGCGCTCGCCGAACAGCGTGTCGCGCGCCTTGTCGTCGACCAGCGGCTTGCGCCGGTCGGCGAGCACTTCGACGCCGCGCTGCACCGCGGGGCGGGCGCCGATCTCGTCGAACCAGCCCTTCAGGTGCGGGTGGTCCTGCCATGCGATGCCCTGGTTCTTCCATGAGCGCAGCCAGGGGAAGATCGCGATGTCGGCGATCGTGTACTCGGGTCCGGCGATGTAGCGGCACTTCGCGAGCCGGCGGTTCATGACGCCGTACAGCCGGGCCGCCTCCTTCGTGTAGCGATCGACCGCGTAGTCGATCTTGTGCGGTGCGTAGACGCGAAAGTGGTGCGCCTGCCCGAGCATCGGGCCGATGCTGCCGACCTGGAACATCAGCCACTGCAGCACCTCGTACTTGCCGCGCGTGTCGGCCGGCAGCAAGCGCCCGGTCTTGGCCGCAAGGTAAAGCAGGATCGCTGCGGACTCGAACAGCGAGATCGGCTTGCCGTCCGGGCCGTCGGGATCGACGATCGCGGGGATCTTGTTATTCGGGCTGATCGTGAGGAAGTTGGGGTCGAACTGATCTCCGGCGCCGATGTCGATCGGGATGATGCGGTAGGGCAGGGCACACTCCTCCAGCATGATGTGCACCTTGTGACCGTTGGGCGTGGCCCATGAATACACTTCGATCATTGCTGCTTCTCCGGTGAACTGCGTTGGCAACTCTCTGCTGGCACTGTAGACGATCGCCCTGCCCATGTTCGATTCGGTGAAACGTCTGCTGGCAGGCGGCGACGAAGGCGCCGACTGGCGCGCGATCTCGGCCTGGGCGTCGCAGCGCGGCGCGCGCTTCAAGCGCTCGCGCGACGGCGACGGGTTCATCGTCGAGGGCCAGTGCGACGCCGGGCCGTGGCGGCTCGAATGGGGACCGCCGCAGCGCAGCTACATCCAGGGCCGCGAACTGCGGCTGCGCATGGAGCTCGGGCTGGCGCAGGATCTGAACATGCTCGTCCTGTCGCGCCCGCTGATGGAGGAGCTCGAGCGCAGCGCCTTC
>CAZVNC010000333.1:0-3674 GCA_964628305.1 uncultured Ideonella sp. | reverse complement strand
CGATCCAGCAGATCCTGCACGCCGGGCGCTACGGCGGCATCGACCTCGGTTACTGCATCCAGCCGTCGATCGTGCCGCAGACGCTGCCGCACTTCCGGCCGCCGCGCGAGATCACCAAGGACCAGATCCGCACCACGATCCAGCAGCACGCGGACGCGGCGCGGCGATCCATCAAGGCCGGCTTCGACGGCACCGAGGTCACGAGCTTCATGGGCTATCTGCTCGCGACCTTCAACTCGAAGTTCACGAACCGGCGCACCGACGAATACGGCGGCTCGGTGAAGAACCGCGGCCGCTTCATGTGCGAGCTGATCGACGCCATCAAGCAGGCGCAGGGCGACGCGCCGCTCGTGATCCGCTTGAACGGCACCGAGCTGATGGACCGCTGGGGCGGCAACACCGAGGACGAATCTTTCGAGCTGATGCAGCTTGCCGCCGAGCACGGCGTCGACATGATCAGCGTCACCGTCGGCTGGCAGGAGGCGCCCGAGTCGTCGATCGGCCGCGACGTGCCGCCGGGCCACTGGAACCGGCTCGCGGCGCGCGCCAAGAAGCTGTTGCCCGACACGCCGATCGCGTTCGGCAACCGGCTGCCCGATCCGGCGATGGCGAATCAGTGCATCGAAAACGGCGAGTTCGACTTCTGGGAAGTGTGCCGTCCGCTGCTCGCCGACCCCGATCTCGTGCGCAAGGCCGAGGCCGGCCGCATGAAGGAGGTCAAGCGCTGCATCGGGTCGCTCAACTGCCTGTCGCGGCTGTTCCGCGACCTGCCCTACACGTGCACCGTGAACCCGCAGCTCGGCCACGAGTACGACCCCGCCTACCAGATCACGCCCGCGCTCGCGCCCAAGAAGATCATAGTTATCGGTGCCGGCCCCGCCGGCATGGAATGCGCAATCACCGCCAAGCGCCGCGGCCACGAGGTCATCGTCTTCGAGCGCGGCGCGGCGATCGGCGGCGCGCTCGCCGGCTTTGCAAAGAACGACCTCGCCAACAGCGACGACCTGCTGAGCATCGTCGCCTACTACCGCCACATGGCCGAGGCGCTGAACATCGAGGTTCGCCTGAACACGACGGTCGACACGAAGACGATGCGCAGCATGCTGCACCAGTTCGACGTCGCGGTCGTCGCCACCGGCGCGCGCATCGACGGCATGCTGCTGCCCGAGCCGACGCAGTCCGGGCTGATGGTCGATGCGCTCGACGTCGTCGCCGACGAGACGAAGACCGGCCAACGCGTCGTCGTGCTTGGCGGCGGCAAGATCGGCCTGACGCTGGCGGAGTCGCTGAAGCAGACCTACGGCCGCGAGGTCACGGTCGTCGAGGCCGACAAGCGCATTGCCGGCGACGTCATGCCGTCGTTCAAGTGGCGCCACACGGCGTGGATCGAGGAGCTCGGCATTCCTGTGCGCACGAGCGCCAAGGTGCTCGCGATCGGCGACGGCGGCGTGAAAATCCGCAACGCCCAGCGCGAGGAGGAGTTCCTGCCCGCCGATACCGTGATCGCCGCAGTCGCGCGCCGGCCCAACCAGGAGCTGTTCCACGAGCTCGAATGGATGATTGACGAGCTCCACGGCTGCGGCGACTCGCTCGTCCCGCGCGGACTGACTCAGGCCATCCACGATGGCTTTCGCCTCGGCGCCCGCATCTGATGCCGCACGCTGACGCACAAACCTGCGACGCGCCAGCCTGGGCTGACCTGGCCGGCTGGCAGGCGCTGCTTGCGCGCCACGCGCCGCTGTTCGAAACCTGGATCGACGGCGCTGCGGTCGGCATCGTGGCGCGCAGCGCGGCCGACCTGGGCCGTGGCGACATGCTCGTCTGGACGCGGCGCGACGGTGCGATGTGCGCCGAGCGGCGGCCGTTCGGCGGCTTTGCCGATGCCGGCGTCGCCGTGCTGTTTGTCGCCGGCCCCGGCGCGCTCGACGCGGTGCACGATCACTTGGACGACAACGCGCTCGGCCGCATGAAGTTGCAACTGCGCCAGGGCGGCATGCTGCTGTACGTGCTGGCGCCGAAATCACAACTGCTGGACGACGGCTACGAGGACTTCCTCGAAACCCTCGGACTGGCTTTCATGGGAGCCTGCCGGTGATTTTCGAAAATCCCGCCGGCGCGCCCGAACTCGCCTGCAACGCCTGCGGCTGCCGCTGGTTCGACCGCATGAGCGGCGCCTGCTACGAATGCGGCGAACCGGTTGCGGCGCAGGACATCGAGGCATACCAGGCGGCGCTGCGCGCCTTTCACGAGAGCAAGGGCATCCGCCCCAACGATGACACGAAGGAACGACAGATGAGCGAGCGCTGGTTCGAGGACTACGTTGCAGGCAGCGTGCACGAACTGGGCAGTGTCACGCTCGACGAGGCCGAGCTGCTCGAGTTCGCGCGCCGCTACGACCCGCAGCCGATCCACACCGACCCCGAGTCGGCGGCGCGCGGCCCTTTCGGCGGCCTGATTGCGAGCGGCTGGCAGACCGGCAGTCTGATGATGCGGCTGTACGCGCAGAACTACCTTTCGCCGGCGTCGAGTCTGGCTTCACCGGGCGTCGACGAGTTGCGCTGGCCGCGGCCGGTGCGCCCCGGCGACACCCTGGCGGTGCGCGTGACGGTCGAGAGCGCGCGAGCGTCGGACTCCAAGCCCGACCGCGGTGTCGTGCGCTCGCTGATCGAGATGCTCAATCAGCACGGCGAGCCGGTGCTGACGATGCGCGCGGTGAACATGATCAGGCGCCGGCCGCAACGCGGCTGAGCCCGGCCGTGTCGCGCCTCGGACCCGCAACGTGACGCTGATCGTCGTGCGCGTCTCGATCGACGTCTCCGGCATTCGCGCCCGCTTCGCGCGCGAGCGCCCGCCGGTCGCCGACGACGACTGGAATGCGCAGGCCTACGTCGACGAGCGCATCGCCGCCTACCGCGAAGCGCTGCATGCGCCAGGTACAGCGCAAACCGGCGTGGCGCAGATGCAACTGGTCTTCGACACCGGTGCGGCCGACGGCGATCAAATCGCCGTATCGGCGCTCGAGTCAAGGGTTGGCGGCGAACCCACTGCGGCCATGCAGGCCATCGCGCAAGCCGCGCAGCGGGTCGCGCGAGAACGAGGCGCCTGGCGCCGGCATCTGAGCGAAGGCTATTTCGAGCGCCATCGCGCCTGGCGGCGCGTCGCCGACGGTCCTATCGCGCATTGATTGCCCAGCCCCGCACCGTCGGGCCGTCAAGTTGCTTGACGGCGGCGGTGTTGTCAGTGCATCACCACCTGCGTTCAACCCATTCCGCCGACAGCGTTTGCGCCTGCTTCAGCACCGTCTCCGTCGCCTCCTCCTGCCGGTCGGGCGGGTACTTGTAGCGGCGCAGCAGCGTCTTCACCATCACCCGCAGCCTGGCTCGCACGGTCTCGCGCCTGGCCCAATCGACGGTGACCGACCTTCGCAGGCTCACCGTCAGCTCGACGGCAATCTTCTTCAGCGTCTCGTGGCCCAGTTCGTGCGGCCGGAACAGGCAGACCCGAACGGATCGTGATGCGTTCGCAGCCCTTTGCCGAGCGTCCCGAGATGCTTGCCGAGGGAGCGCTTCGCGAGAAGCCGAAGGCGGAGCCGGACGCCCTCGGATCGAAGCCTGGTCTGCCCGATCCGCTTGCGAACAGCGTCGCGCCTCGACGATCAGCATCGACTTCGATCG
>CAZVNC010000332.1:0-3674 GCA_964628305.1 uncultured Ideonella sp. | reverse complement strand
TCACGCTGCTGCGCCGCACGCGCGGCCGCCTGCCGCCCGCGCGGATGCGCCCGGCGTAGGCAGGCTCAGAAGCTGTGAGTGAACCCGGCGCGCCGAGCGGAGCGCCGGGTTCGTTCACGGCTTCGTCAGTGCTTCATCGAATGGCTCGCGCCGAGCGCCTTGACGGGCGCCTTGACGTCGATCGTCTCGCGCTTGCCGTCCTTGCCTCGACGACCAGCGTCAGCGGCACGACTTCGCCTTCCTTCAACTGCTGCTTCAGGTCCATCAGCATCACGTGGTAGCCGCCGGGCTCGAGCTTGACCGCCTGGCCGGCCGGCAGCGCGAGTTCGGGGATGGCGTGCATCTTCATCACGTTGCCGCTCATCGCCATCTCGTGGACCTCGACGACGCCGGCCACCGGCGATGCCGCCGAGACGAGCTTGCCGCCGTGCTCCGAGGTGATGCTCATGAAGGCACCGCTCGCCTTCTGCTCGGCGACGGTGGCCCGCACCCAGGCGTCCTTGACGGTGGTGTGTGCAAGAGCCCAGGGGGGGACGGCCGCGAAGGCGGCCAGGATAATGGTGCGTTGGATTTGGTTCACGATCGTTCCTTGAATGGGTCGATGGCCTGCGGGCGCAGTGCGCCGCGCGTACGACGACGGCCGAAAATCGAATGGAGTCGGCGATGCCTTCGGGCGTGCCGCTGCGCCCGGTCGGGCGCGGCGGGGCTCGACGGCGCTGGCGCGTCAATCGCGCGCCGGCGGCGCCCGCGGTTGCGCCGGGCGCCAGTCATGCGGCGCCGGCGGCGCGGCGAGCGCGATGCGCGGCAGCGCGAAAGACAGCGTCAGGAGCGCGAAGGCCTGGCCGGCCCGCGGTGGGCCGAGCAGCGCGCCGTGCAGCGCGCAAATCTGACAGTGACCGAACGGATGCTGGCTGGCCGGCATCGACGGCGCGCCGCCAGATGCGTCCGCCGCCGCGACGCCGCGGCTCGAACAGATGCTGTCCCAGCCGGCGACGCCGCGCCCCGATGCCTGCGCGACAGGCGAGACGGCCGCCGCGAGCAGGGCCGCAACGACCATCCAGGCCCAGAGCGCACTGTCGAAGCGCCGCATTCGCATGCGCCGATTCTATCGGCGTGCCCTTCGGCCACGAAGCGAGGGCGGCAAGTGCGCGAACTTTCCGCGCACAGAAAGGAAAGGGCGCCCGCAGGCGCCCTTCGAAGCGAGCCAGACCGCGATCAGCCGCGATGCAGCCTGCGCCGGCGCACCATGAAGCCGACGAGGCCGAGACCGGCGATCATCAGCGCATAGGTCTCGGGCTCCGGAACCGCGCGTACGTAGAACGTCTCGGTCGTGGGGGCGACGCAACCGTCGTAGTAGGACGGATCGCAGATATTGTTCGCATACGCATGCCAGATGTGGCCATTGACGGCGTCGCTCATGTCGCAATGGCTGTAGCCCGAACCGAAGTAAGCGGACGCGCAGATCGCGTTGCCGCTCCCGTCGGTGAACGCGGCCATCAATTCGGCGCGGTCGGCCCAGGTCGCCCACTGATCCTGCGTCGGGTTGTCGAAGCCGTACATCGGTGTCGGCGCGCCACAGGAGGGCTGCTCCGCCGCGCAGGGCGCGGCCCAGACCCATTCATTGCCGGCGTGGGAGATGATGACGCTCGGGTCCACCGCGTCGGCTGGCGCGCGGAAGATGGGCGCAACCATGCCGCCGGACGACCCGGCCGTGGTCGCGGCCGACGCTTGGCCCGCCGATACAAGCAAGACTGCCGCGGCAGCGCTCAGGAAAAACGATTTCATTGTGAACCTCCAGGGTTTGGCGTGTCGACGCAACCCCACTTGGAGATGGGGCAGTGGCAATGATGCCGAAAGCGCGAACTCTGCACACCCCTCATTCAAGGGGGGTCTGCAACAAACGCTTACCTTGTCTGGCCACTGCGCAGTCGTGCTCCGAACCTTACGCAGTTGGCAGCTTGTAGTCCTTGAACTGCTCGCGCAACCGGTTCTTGAGCATCTTGCCGGTCGCGCCAAGCGGGATCGCGTCGACGAAGACGACGTCGTCCGGGGTCCACCACTTCGCGATCTTGTCTTCGAAGAAGGCGATCAGCGCGTCGCGCGTCACTTCGGCGCCGGGCTTCTTGACGACGACGAGCAGCGGGCGTTCGTCCCACTTCGGATGGTGGGCAGCGATGCACGCCGCCATCGCGACCGCGGGGTGCGCCATCGCGATGTTCTCGAGGTCGATCGAGCCGATCCACTCGCCGCCGGACTTGATGACGTCCTTGCTGCGGTCGGTGATCTGCACATAGCCGTCGGCGTCGATCCTGGCGACATCGCCGGTCGGGAACCAGCCGTGGCCGTCGGCGTCGGTCGCGAGCGGGTTGCCGCCTTCGTCCTTGAAGTAGCGGTTCACGACCCACGGCCCGCGCACCAGCAGTTCGCCCGACTTCTCGCCGCCCCACGCCAGCTCGGCGCCGTCGTCGTCGACGATCTTGATGTCGATACCGTAGATGGCGCGGCCCTGCTTGGCCATCACGGCATAGTGCTCGGCCTGTGATTGCCCGTCGTGCGTGGGCTTGAAGGCGCACGCCGTGCCGAGCGGACTCGTTTCGGTCATGCCCCAGGCGTGCAGCACATCGACGTTGTAGGCCTCCTTGAAGGCGCGAATCATCGCCGGCGGACAGGCCGAGCCGCCGATCACGGTGCGCCGCATGGTGCTGAACTGGAGCTTGTTCGCGTCCATGTAGGCAAGCAGGCCCTGCCAGACGGTCGGCACGCCGGCCGAGACGGTGACCTTCTCGGACTCGAACAGGTCGTTCAGCGACTTGCCGTCGAGCGCCGGACCGGGGAAGACGAGCTTGGCGCCAACCATGCATGCCGCATACGGCAGGCCCCAGGCGTTGACGTGGAACATCGGCACGACCGGCAGGATCACGTCGCGCGCCGAGCAGTTCAGCGTGTCGGGCAGCGCCACGGCATAGGTGTGCAGGACCGTCGAGCGGTGGCTGTAGAGCACGCCCTTCGGATTGCCCGTCGTGCCCGACGTGTAGCACAGCGACGAGGCGGAGTTCTCGTCGAAACTCGGCCAGACGAAGGCGTCGGACGCGGCGTCGAGCAGTTCCTCGTAGCACAGCAGGCCGGGAACCTTGCTCTCCTTGGGCATGTGGGCGCGATCGGTCATCGCGACGAACTTCTTGATCGTCTTCACGCGCGAGGCGAACGCCTCGACGAGCGGCAGGAAGGTGAGGTCGAAGAAGAGCACGCTGTCTTCCGCGTGGTCGGCGATGTAGACGACCTGGTCCGGGTGCAGCCTCGGATTGAGCGTGTGCAGCACCGCGCCGGACCCCGAGACGGCGTAGTAGAGCTCCATGTGCCGGTAGCCGTTCCAGGCGATCGTCGCGACGCGGTCGCCGGGCTGGACGCCGAGCGCGGCCAGCGCATTCGCCAGCCGGCGCGAACGCGCGGCGAGTTCGCGGAAGGTCTCGCGATGGATATCGCCTTCGACGCGGCGCGAGACGATCTCCTGCTCGGCGTGGTGGCGCTCGGCATGCACGAGCAGCGAGGAAATCAGCAGTTGCTGCTGCATCATCAGTCCGGGGATGGTCATGGTCGTCTCCGTGGTGTGGGTGTGGGGGTAAGCATAAGACGACGCTGAATCAGTCCCCGTGGGTGCGCGCCGCGAGGGATGT
>CAZVNC010000331.1:0-3675 GCA_964628305.1 uncultured Ideonella sp. | reverse complement strand
CCGCCTTGAGCGCCTCGACGGCGTTCTCCGCCGAGCCGTAGGCGGTGATGACGATCGCCTTCTCGCTGCGGCCGGCTTCTTCCAGGCGGCGCAGCACGTCGAGCCCGGTGCCGTCGGGCAGCCGCATGTCGCTGATCACGAGGCTGTAGCGGCGGCCGTCGAGCCGCGCAAGCGCTTCCTCGACGCTGCCCGCGGTATCGATGTCGTAGCCCTCGCGCAGCAGCGTCAACTCGTAGAGCGTGCGCAGATCGGGCTCGTCGTCGATGACGAGCAAGCTGTAAGGCGATGCAGGGGTCATGGCTCGGGCTCGGCAGCGGCGGTCAGGAATTCACGGCCTCGGCAACTGCAGCCAGGGCCCGGCGGCGCATCGCGATCGAGAACTCGTTGCGATGGCGCCGGGTCGCGGCCCGCAGGCGAAAAGCGATGCGCGCGCCGTAGCGGTCGCAGAGTTCGCGGCAGATGTAGAGGCCGAGCCCCGTGCCGCGGCTGCGCGTCGAGAAGAAGGGCTCGAACAGATAGCGCTCAACATCGGGCGCAATCGGCGGCCCGTCGTTGAGCACCGTCAGCAGCGCGACGTTCGCGTCCCTGCCGTGCAGCAGCAGTTGGATCGCACCCGGCGTGGTCGATGCATGTCGGCGCGCGTTGTCGAGCAGGTTGACGAGCACGCGGCGCAGGTGATCGGCATCGAACAGCACGTGCAGCGGCTCCGCGGGCAGCTCGATCTGCAGCACGCCGTTCGCACCGAAGGCGACGCCGTTCATGCGCGCCCAGTCGGCGCACGCCGCAGCCGCCTGGGCGCCGGCGTCGATCACGCTGGCGACCTGCATCGCCCCCGGCGTCAGCTCCATCACGTCGTCGACGATGCGCTTCAAGCGCTGCACGTTGTCGGCCACCATGCGCGTGAGCTGGCGCTGCTCGACATTGGCCGCATCTTCCGCGAGCAGCGCGTTCGCCTGCGCGATCGCCGCCAGCGGGTTGCGGATCTCGTGCGCGATCGCGGCCGACACCCGCCCCATCGCGGCGAGCTTTTCCTGCAGCGTGCGCGCCTGCACGCTGCGCACATCCTCGATGAAAAGGACGCAGAACTCCTCGCTGCCCGGCGCGTCGCGCCGGCGGGTGAAGCGCACCCGCGTGCGCAAGCTGCGCGTCACGCCGGGTTCGAACTCGATGACGACGTCGCGCCCCGCCTCGGGCCACAGACCTTCGACGAAGGCGCGCTCGACGGCGTCGACGAGCGCCGACCAGGCACCGACGCCGCGCAGCGCGAACGGTGCCGCAACGCTCGCCCCGTCGGGCGCCAGCAGCGCGCACGCCGCCGGGTTCGCGGCGCGCACCCGGCCGCCGCGATCGACGACGAGCACGCCGTCCTGCATCTCCTCGATCACGAGGCGGTTGAGCTGCGCCTGCTGGCGCGCAAGCTCCAGGCTGCCGCGTGCCGTCAGCTCCTCGCGCGCAAGCCTCCCGGCCAGCTCGCTCGCGAGCACGGTGATGATGAACATGCCGCTGCCGGCGAGGCCCGCCTGCGACATCAGCACCGTCGCGTCGCCACCGGCCAGCACGTTGAGCCAGGCCACGCCGAGCAGCACGAAGGTGATCGCCGCCGACGTCGCCAGCGCGATGCGCCGCGGTGTCACGACACCGGACATCAGGGCCGGCAGCACGAGCAGCGCGACATAGTTCAACCCGGCCACCGGCGCCAGCACATGCAGCCCGGTGAAGCAGACGATGTCGACGCCGATCGTCGCCATCCATTGCGACGCGCGCAGCCGCGACGCCGGTACGGCCGGCCGGCGCAGCAGCGCCAGCAGCCACAGGACGATCGACTGCAGCGCGTAGCCCAGGCAAAGTACCAGCACCTCGATCTTTGGCTCGGCACCGAACACCTCGGCGACCACGAGCGTGACGAGCAACATCGCGCCGATCGCCGCGCGTGCCGCGAGGAACGCACGATAGACCCGCGAGTACGCCGTTTGACCGGCATCGACGATGCGCTGCGCCTCGCGCGTCAGGAAGCGCGACTCGGTCGCCGCGCCCTCCCCGCCCGCAAACGCGCTGTCCCAGCGCGACTCGCCGCCGCCTGGGGCCTGCCCTTCGCGCCATTGCGAATCTGCCGCCTCGCCGAGTGCGCCGAACCACGACTCCTGGGGCGCCGGCTGGGGCGCCGAGCGCCGTTCGCGCGCGCGCCGGTCGACCCCTCGGCGTTCGCTCGGCATGGCACCCGCTTCGCCGGGCGGCGCTGAGGCCGGGGTCATCGAGGGTCCATCCGACGGCCGCTCATGCTTCTACGGATGCGCGCGCTCGAATTCGGCGCGATGCGCGTCGCTGCAGAAGACGCCGCCGCGTCCCGGCAGGGCCTCGCTGCGCGGCAGGTGCAGGCCGCAGCGGCTGCAGGCGACCATGTCTTCGTGCGCAAGCGGCGGCTTCGGGCGATTCCGCGTCACGCGCCGGCTGCCGCTGCGTGCGAGCCAGACGACCACCAGGATCACGAGCAGGATGATGACGAACTTCATTCCGGTGCCGGTCAAGGAGGAAGCAACACCGCGCTACGTAAAGCTCGGCCGATGCAGCAGCACTTCGAGCACGAAGCGCGAACCGACGTAGGCAAGCAGCAGCAGTGCCGCGCCCGCGTAGAGCCAGCCGGTGGCGCGCCGCCCGCGCCAGCCGAACACCTCGCGCCCGGCGAGCAGCGCCGCGAAGACGACCCAACCGAGGATCGAGAACACCGTCTTGTGATCCCAGCGCCACGGGTTGGCGAACCACCAGCCGATGATCAGGGTCGCCGAGAGCGCGATGAAACCGGCCCACACGAAACGAAACGTGAGCCGCTCGAGACGCAGCAGCGGCAGTCCCATCGCGGTCGGCGCGCCGACCGTGAGCGCCTCGGGCGGCTCCCCGGCGGCGCCGCGCGCGTGCATCAGGCGCATGCGGCGCTCGGCGCTGTTGAGCAACGTGGCGTGCAGGACCGCGGCGCCGAACAAGCCGTAGGACGCGATCCCGAGCACCCAGTGCAGCGGCTCCCACGGCGAGCCGCCATGTGCCCACATCTCGCCCGGGAACCACCACGCGAGCGCGACCACCAGAGCACCCAGCAGCGCGAGCGTTCGCCGCACGCCCGGCAGCGGGACAAAGCGGCTCTCGACGGCGTGCACCGCCAGCACCAGCCAGATCGTTGCCGACAGCGCCGGCGCGAAGCCGAAGCGCGCCCCCGGCAGCGGACTGCCGATGCCCGCCACGTCGACCGTGATCGCGAACCCATGCGCGACCCAGGCCACGATCAGCGCCGCGCGCAGCGCCTTCACGCGGCGTTCGTCGAGCGACGCGGCAGCGATGTAGCCGGCCAGCGCGACGGCGCTGGGCACGGCCAGCACGGGCGCCGCGGAGCCGAACGATAGAATCATCCGCACAGTGTACTGACGCGTCTGCCGCCCGCGCGCCGCGTCCAAAGCCAAGATGGCCTCCTCCCTCACCGAACGCCTGAGCCGGCTCGTCAAGACGATGCGCGGCCAGGCCCGCATCACCGAAGCCAACGTGCAGGACATGCTGCGCGAGGTGCGCATGGCGCTGCTGGAGGCCGACGTCGCGCTGCCCGTGGTGCGCGACTTCATCGCCCGCGTCAAGGAAAAGGCGCTGGGCGCCGAGGTGGTGGGCTCGCTCACCCCCGGTCAGGCCCTGGTG
>CAZVNC010000330.1:0-3721 GCA_964628305.1 uncultured Ideonella sp. | reverse complement strand
AACGATGGACCGCGAGTTCGAGCGCCTGCCCTACGAGCCGCTCTACGAGGACATCCTCGACGTGCCGATTCGCAAGGCGGTGATCGCGGTCGACGCCGGGCGCAACCTCGCGGTGCTCGTCGAGGCTGCGGTGCGCAACTCGATCCTGCAGCTGCGCGGCATCGACACCTACGCCGAGTTCATCGCCCGCCACCAGAAGGCGATGAGCAACCCGAAGGAGTGACGCGCGCTGCGCGTCGCGCCGGTCAGCGATCGGTGCGATGGCGGTGCGGACAGTCCTTCTTGGTGCACGTCGCATAGAGCGACAGCGCGTGCTCCTGCAACTCGAAACCATGCGCCCGGGCGACGGCGCGCTGGCGCTGCTCGATCTCGGCGTCGTAGAACTCCTCGACCCAGCCGCAATCGAGGCACACCAGATGGTCGTGGTGCGAACCCTCGTTGAGCTCGAAGACCGACTTGCCCGACTCGAAATGATTGCGCTTGAGCAGGCCCGCCTGCTCGAACTGCATCAGGACGCGATAGACCGTCGCCAGGCCGATGTCCGACCCGTCGAGCAGCAGGGCCTTGTAGACGTCCTCGGCGGCCATGTGGCGCTGCCCGGTCTTCTGGAAGATCTCGAGGATGCGGATGCGCGGCAGCGTGGCCTTCAGGCCCGAGCTCTTGAGTTCGTCGGCGTTGCTGGTCGACATCGATATTCCCGGTTCGCGCTACGTCGTCGGCGCCGGCGCACGCCGGTCGGACCGCTAGAATTGCCCATCATATCGAGGTCAGCCGGCATCGGCGCGACCCATCTTGCATGGACCCTCTCAAGCTGGCGCTATTGCGCCCCGAACCCCGGCGCGCCACGGCATGGGCCGCGGCCGCGCTGGTCGCAGCCGGCCTCGCCGGCTGCGGCTCGTTCCAGTCCGTCAATCTGGTGAACGTGTTCAGGCCCTACCGGGTCGAGATCGTGCAGGGCAACGTCGTCACCAAGGAGCGCGCCGAGCGCGTCGAGCCCGGCATGAGCCGCGCCCAGGTGCGCGACATCCTCGGCACACCGCTGCTGACCGACATCTTCCACGCGGATCGCTGGGACTACACCTTCTTGCTCAACCGGCCCGGCACCCCGACCGAACTGCGCGTCGTCGTCGCCCATTTCGAGGGCGACAAGCTGACGCGCCTGGAAGCGCCCGACCTGCCGACGGAAGCCGAATTCCTGAGCCTGATCCAGACCTACCGCCCGCGCGGCGACGTGCCGGTGCTGGCGCTCACCGAAGAGCAGATCAAGGCGCTGCCGGTGCCGCCCAGGGTGGAGGCCGCGGCGTCGGCGCCGCAAGGGGCGAGCCGGGACTACCCGCCGCTCGAACCACGCGGATGAGTTCACGCACTGTAGCGCCTTCGGGCGGCGCAGCCGGGTTGCCGTGCGCCAACGCTGGCGCCGTCCGATGAGGGTCGCCGTCGCCGGTGCCTCGGGCCGCATGGGGCGCATGCTGATCGAAGCCGTCGCCGCGGCCGACGACTTCACCCTCGGCGGCGCGCTCGATGTGGCCGGCAGTGCGTCGCTCGGGGCGGACGCAACGGCCTTCCTCGGGCGCACAAGCGGCGTTGCGATCGTCTCCGATCTGCGCGCCGGACTTGGCGGCGCCGAGGTGCTGATCGACTTCACGCGCCCCGAGGGCACGCTCGCCCACCTCGCGGTGTGCCGCGAACTGGGCGTCAAGGCGGTCGTCGGCACGACCGGTTTCAGCGCCGCGCAGAAGGCCGAAGTGGCGGCGATCGCAGGCGACGTGGCGATCGTCATGGCGCCCAACATGAGCGTCGGCGTCAACCTCGTGCTGCGCCTCGTCGACTTCGCCGCGCGCGCGCTCGCCGAGGGCTACGACATCGAGATCATCGAGGCCCACCATCGCCACAAGGTCGATGCGCCGAGCGGCACCGCGCTGCAGTTGGGCGAGGTGGCGGCCGCCGCCACCGGGCGCAGACTGCAGGACTGCGCCGTCTATGCGCGCGAAGGCGTGACCGGC
This sequence comes from uncultured Ideonella sp., assembly GCA_964628305.1. GTDB lineage: Bacteria > Pseudomonadota > Gammaproteobacteria > Burkholderiales > Burkholderiaceae_C > CAIKUF01. The sequence goes on along the minus strand of CAZVNC010000330.1, from coordinate 1,718 downwards.
GAGCGCAAGGCGGGGACAATCGGGTTCGCGACGATCCGCGGTGGCGACATCGTCGGCGACCACACGGTGCTCTTTGCCGGCACCGGCGAGCGCATCGAGATCAGCCACAAGTCGAGCAGCCGCGCCACCTACGCGCAGGGCAGCCTGCGCGCGGCCCGCTTTCTGGCCGGCCGGGCGAGCGGGCTGTTCGACATGAGCGACGTGCTCGGCCTCGCGGGGCACGACCGGTGACAGGCTTCGGCGCCTTCTGGGAGCAGGGCGACCTGATCACGCGCGCCGTCGCGCTGCTGCTGCTGGCAATGTCGGTCAGCGCCTGGGTGACGATCCTCTGGAAGGGGTGGCTGCTGCGCCGCGCAAGGATCGGCATCGCACGCGCGATACCCGCCTTCTGGGGCGCGCCGACACTGACCGAGGGCCGCGAGCAACTCGCGCTGTTCGATCGCGAAGGCGTGTTGCAGCCGCTGCTTGCCGCAGCCACCGAGAGCGCCGACCCGCGTGCGCTCGAAGGCCAGGGGCACCTGCAATCGCAGCTCACGCGGCGCCTGCGCGGCGCGCTGCACGTGTCGCTCGCCCACCTGCAGTCGGGCCAGGTGCTGCTGGCGTCGATCGGCGCGACGTCGCCCTTCGTTGGCCTGTTCGGCACCGTCTGGGGCATCTATCACGCGCTGCTCAGCATCTCGGCCGGCGGCGGGATCACGATCGAGAAGGTCGCCGGTCCGGTCGGCGAAGCGCTCGTGATGACGGCCGCCGGCATCGCGGTCGCCGTCCCCGCCGTGCTCGCCTACAACGTGTTCGGCAAGATGGCGGCGGCCAGCGAGGCCGAACTCGAAGGCTTTGCGCTCGATCTGCGCGAGATGGTGACCGGCACCGCCGCGGACGCCCTCGCGCAGGCACAGGCTTGATCATGGCTTTTGGCCGCCTCGAGCGCAGCGCCGGTTCGCAGCCGATGAGCGACATCAACATGACGCCGCTGATCGACGTCATGCTGGTGCTGCTCGTGATCTTCATGGTCACCGCGCCGCTGATGGCGAGCAGCCTGAAGCTCGATCTGCCGACGAGCGACGCCGCACGCCCGAGCGAGACGCCGAAGTTCATCGCCGTCGCGATCACGCCCGAAGGCGATCTTTACCTCGACGAGGAGAAGCTCGACGCCGCGGCGTTCGACGCCCGCCTCGCGCAGGCCGCGAGCCGCGCACCCGACATCGAGGTGCAACTGCGCGCCGACAAGCGCACGCCCTACGGAGAGGTCGCTGCGTTGATCGGCCGGGTGCAGAAGGCCGGTCTGAACCGGATCGCGTTCGTGACCGAAGCGGCCGAGGCGACACCCGCGAACGCTGCACCGCCGCGCTGAAACCGGGCGTCTGCCGCGGCGCGGCGCCCCGGGTGCGCTTTCTATAATCGAAGCCACTTTCCAACCGGCGCCATGGCCGCCCCTCCGGCGCGCAGGCGATCCCCATGAGCACCCCCGAGATCAAGCGCTACGATGCCCGCGCCGTCGAGCAGGCCGCCCAGGCGCACTGGCAGGCGCGCGACGCCTATCGCGTGACGGAGGACCCGAACCGGCCCAAGTTCTACGCCTGCTCGATGCTGCCCTACCCGAGTGGCAAGCTGCACATGGGCCATGTGCGCAACTACACGATCAACGACATGCTCGCGCGCCAGTTGCGCATGAAGGGCATGAACGTGCTGATGCCGATGGGCTGGGACGCCTTCGGCCT
>CAZVNC010000329.1:0-3728 GCA_964628305.1 uncultured Ideonella sp. | reverse complement strand
GCCTGCGCGCGGCTGTACTGCCAGACCGGCAAGCTGTGGGTCGCGGTGATCGCGCTCGCGGTGACGAACGGCGTGCTCTGCATCTGGGTCGTGAGCGGCGGGCGCTGGGCGTTCCGGTCGGTCCGGCGCCACAGGCGTTGAGCGCGATGCGCGCGCCGTACGCGGCGGATGTGCGGCGATGGTGCCTCATGCCGCAACGCGATCGTCGATTCGATAAGTACGCCCGTGAGCGTTCGGCAGTTGTCGGACGCATTGCCGTCCGTCATGTCGCTGGGGGCATGGGCGGCGCTGTTCGACCCTCTGCGGTCGCTCGCCATGCGACCTCGGTCGACACCAATGCAGCGTAAGGAGCCGTTCGACCGACGTCGGTCAGCTAACGCTGATTGCCATCAAGAGTCGGTGACCAACGGCAGCTATCGGAGCACCCAACCTTCTCAGTATCCGCGTCGTCTCACGGCCCACTGGCGAAGTCTATGGCTCGGACTGCGCAATCGATGCAGTTCTCTGACCGAGCGCGTGCCACGTGTCGGGTGACGCCCGCTTCGTAGTTTCAGGAGCACCCGACCACGCGACAGGAAGCTCTCATCGGGCGGATCGTCGTCCAGCCAGGACGGATCGTGACCGACGGAATTGGCATTCGACTTCCCGGCAGTCCGCGGCTCGCGCACCTGCCTCCGCACGTGCCTCGGATGGCCAGCTGGTCTTGCTACACCCCGTCGAGGCGCGCGGGCCGCATTTTGGACGCGCCGACCAGTTGAGACGGTCGGAGCCTACGTTTGTCAGCGCGCGAACGCGGTGAGCTTCGTCAGGTCCTTCGGCGGTGCGCCGGCAGCCTGGGGCCAGACGTTGAGGAAGGGGTGGATGGTGACCTTGGCGTAGACGCCCTGCTGCGTGTACGGCTCGTCGCGCAGCCAGACATCGAGGGCGGCGCGGTCTGAGAAGTCGGCCACCAGGAGGCTGCCGATCATCGTGGTGCCGTCGTCGGCAAACAGCGGGCCGGCGGCCGCCAGATGGCTTTCGATCCTGGCGACCTGGGCCTTGTGCTGCGGACGCAGCGTCATCCGTCGCTCGGACTGGCCCGGCGCGTCGATGCAATAGATCATGAAGAACATGTCGGTCTGCTCCGTGGGGTGGCGGTGAAGCTCAAGGCTTGATCGCCATCTGGATGCGGCGCTCCTGGATGCGCCAGCCCTGTGGCGTCCGCAGGTAGCGGTCGTGGTACTCCACGACGGCCGGGGCGCCCGTTGCGGTGGCGGGCTGCTCCGGGCCACCCGGAACGCCCTGGAAGAAGAGCGCGTAGCAGAAGCCTGTTGCCTGGTCGGGCGATGCCAAGGTCACGCGGATGTTGGTGCACAGGTGGCGTGTTTCGACGGTGGCGGGGCGCGCCTCCAGGAAGCGGGCCAGCTCTGCCCGGCCGGACACCTTCGTGCCCATGCGATGGAGTACGCCGTCGTGCGTGAACAGATCCAGCCACGCGTCGTAGCGGCGCGCATCGATGTGATTGGCGAACTCCACGCACAGGCGGGCGCAGGCCGCCTCGTCCAGGGCTTGCTGAACGGACGGGTCGAGCGCGCTCATCGATCCACCAGCCTGCCGGTGAATGCCGCGAAGCGCTGCAGGTAAGCCGCCATGAATTCGCGGGTCGCTTCGTTGGCGAAGTTGCCCTCGGCATCGAAGACGTCGCGGCTGAAGGGCAGATAGGCCTCGCCGCCGACGACCGCGGCGCCGAGAATGCCGAGGATCTGGCGCAGGTGCTGCTGGCCGACGGCAGTCCCGATCGCGCCGGGTGAGGTCCCGGTCATCGCGGCCGGCTTGTCGCGCCATATGTTGCGCTCGATCGGCTTGGAGCCCCAGTCGATCGCGTTCTTCAGAACTGCCGGAAGCGAACGGTTGTACTCGGGCATCACGAACAGGAAGGCTTCGGCGCGCTCGCATTCGGCCGTGAAGTGATTCACCGCCTCGGGCCGGTTGCCTTCGAGGTCGCCGTTGTACATCGGCAGCGCTGCCAGTTCGACAAAGCGCAGCGCCAGGCTGGCCGGGGCGATCCGGCTCAGCGCGTGCGCGAGCTTGAGGTTGGTCGACTCGCGCCGCAGGCTGCCGACGAAGACGGCGACGTCAAAAGGTTTCATGGGGTTCCATTTTCCATAGGTGCGGCAAAAGACGTGGGCAAAGGTGCTGGGTTGGGAAAGCGTGCATCTGCGTCAGACGACTCGTTGCCGCTGGGTGCCCAGCGGGCCGGCGCTGAGCGTCATGATGTCGCCGCGCTTGAGGAACACCGGTTGCGGCTTGATGCCCAGCCCCACGCCTGAGGGCGTCCCGGTGATCACCACGTCACCCGGCAGCAGCGTCATGAACTGGCTGAGGTGGGAGATGATCTGCGCCACGGGGAAGATCATGTCCGACGTGTTGCTGCGCTGGCGGACCTGGTCGTCGACCTTCAGCTCCAGGGGGATGTTGCCCGGGTCGGGCAGCTCGTCGGCGGTGACGAGCCAGGGTCCGATCGGGCCGAAGCCATCGAAGCTCTTGCCCTTCGTCCACTGGCCCCCGCGCTTGAGCTGCCAGTCGCGCTCGGAGACATCGTTGGACAGGCAATAGCCGGCCACGTGCGCGAGCGCGTTCTCGGGCGACACCTGGCGGGCGGTCGTGCCTATCACCAGGCCCAGCTCGATCTCCCAGTCGCCGGTTTCGGAGCCGGGCGGCAACACGATGTCGTCATTCGGGCCGGCCAGCGACGTGAGCGCCTTGTGGAAGACGACGGGCTCCTTCGGCAGCTCCATGCCGGCTTCTTCGGCGTGCTTGCGGTAGTTCAGGCCGATGGCGACGAACTGGCGCGTTCCGGCGATGGGGGTGCCCAGGCGGGCGCCCTGCGGCACCAGCGGCATGCGCTTCAGGTCGATGGCGGCCAAGGCCTGCAGCTTGGCCGGCGACAGCCACTCGGGCGTGAAGTCGGGCACCAGCAGCGACAGATCGCGTGCCTGGCCGTCGACGTCCAGCGCGCCGGGCCTTTCTTGGCCCACAGGGCCGTGACGTAGAAGTTTCATGGTTCAGTGCTCAGGTTGCGTGACGACGAAGGAGACCGGCCGGAAGGTGCTTCGGGACGGATCGGCGAGAACTTGGCGTGCGATTGGATTCATACCGGAAGCGGCTGGGCCGGCACGTAGCGCGTCATGCGTCTGGCGATGTCGGCGCGCCAGTCGGCATAGGGCTGGTAGCCGGGTTGCTCCTGCGCGAGCTTTCGCGTCTCGGCGATGATGGTGTCATCCGGCTGGGATAGGTCCAGCGGGATCAGGAACGGCTGCGGGAAGTACCAGGCGGTGTCGACGAAGAACTCCAGGTTGTTGCCGTCCGGATCGTGGCAGTAGATGCTCCAGGAAATGCCATGGTTGCCGACGAAGATGCTCTGCACGTTCTCACGCTGGAAAGTGCCCAGCAGTTCGCGCAGCGCCTTCAACGAGCCGACACGGAAGGATATCTGGTTGATGACGCTGCCGAACTGCGCGTGAAACGGATTGGGCGGCAGGTTGTCCGGGCGGCCGGTGACCAGCACGAGCTGGTGGTGGTCCAGCGGATCGCGCGAGAGGAACACCAGGTTCATGCCCATCACCTCGCCACGGTCGGTGACGGTGAACCCGAGCACGCGGGTGTAGAAATCCTCCATCTTCACGATGTCGCTGCAGGCGAAGCCCATGTGGCTGAACATGAGGTTGGGGGCGCTGGTGGTCGGGGTG
>CAZVNC010000328.1:0-3730 GCA_964628305.1 uncultured Ideonella sp. | reverse complement strand
AAGCCGTTGGCGTCGAGGAACTTGCGCACCTGCATCGCGACGCGGTAGCGCAGCATCAGGTTGTGCTGCATCTCGGGACGGCGCAGGTCGAGCACGCGGTGCGTCAGCCGCGTCGTCTCCGACAGGCTGTCGTCGTCCATCTGGAACGGCGGCGTGACACTCGGGTTCAGGACCTCGATCTCATGGCACAGCACCTCGACCTTGCCGCTCGTGATGTTGGCGTTAACGGTGCCCTGCGGGCGGGCGCGAACGACGCCGGTGATCTTCAGGCAGAACTCGTTGCGCACGTCCTCGGCGACCTTGAACATCGCCGGGCGGTCCGGATCGCAGACGATCTGCACCAGCCCTTCGCGGTCGCGCAGATCGACGAAGATCACGCCGCCGTGGTCGCGGCGCCGGTGCGCCCAGCCCATCAGCGTGATGCTCTCGCCCATCAGCGACTCGCTGACCAGGCCGCAGTATGTGGTTCTCATGGTTGCCTCGATTCCCTATCCGATCGTTGATCCGCCGCCGGACGCACCGCGCCATCCGTCGACATTCGTTGCCTGGCGCTGGTCGGCGCCACGCCGTGTGGTGCCGCAGCTTGATCGCTTGCCGGGCGTCAACCGGGCCGGTTTCGTCCCGCTGCCGCGAGCCCGGCACCGCCGACTGGATCGGGCCGGCCCGGCCCGACGACGCCCATCGAGATGACGTACTTCAGCGCCTCGTCGACGCTCATGCGCAATGCCATGATCTCGGCGCGCGGCATCATCAGGAAGAATCCGGACGTCGGGTTCGGCGTCGTCGGCACGTAGACGCTGACGAGTTCGTTGCCGAGGTGGCTTGCCACCTCGCCGCTCGGCTTGCCGGTGATGAAGGCGATCGTCCACACCCCCTGGCGCGGATACTGCACCAGCACCGCCTCGCGAAACGCCTGTCCGCTGCTGGAGAACAGCGTGTCCGAGACCTGCTTGACCGAGTTGTAGATCGACTTGACGATCGGGATCTTGTTGAGCAGGCGATTGCCTTGTCGCAGCCACCACTGGCCGAACATGTTGGCCGCAAAGGCACCCGTCAGCAGCAGCAGCGCGAGCAGCACGACCACGCCCAGCCCGGGGATGTGACGGATCGACTCGATCGACGCCCCCGCCCCCGCCGGCAGCAGCGCCTTTGTCGCGACGAGCACGGCATCGAACACGTCGCCGAGCAGGCCCAGCACCGAGTGCAGCACCCAGATCGTCACGACCAGCGGCAGCCAGACGAGCAGGCCGGTGATGAGGTACTTCTTCACGTGCGACTTCACGTGCGGGCGGCATCGACCGTCATTGGCCCGGCTTCGACGGCGTGCCGGACGCGGATGCCTTGCCGGAGGCAGGTGCGCTTGGCGCAGCGGCCGGCGCAGGCGCGGACGCCGCTGCGGACTTCGCGCCGGCCGGCGCCGACGCAGTGGGCTGCGACGGCTTGACGTCGCCGCCATTCGCGGACTCGGATGGGCCTGCGGGCTTCGCATCGGCTGCGGGCGCCTTCGAGTCGCCCTTGAAATCCGTCACGTACCAACCCGAACCCTTCAATTGAAAACCGGCCGCGGTGACCTGCTTGCGCAGCGTCTCGGCGCCGCACGCCGGGCAGGTTGTCAGCACAGGGTCGGAGACCTTTCGCAGCACGTCCATCGCGTGGCCGCACGACGCGCAACGATAGGCATAGATCGGCATGGCTAAGCTCTTGATTCAAAAAGGAAAACTTTCGATTATACGGAGCGGTGACCGAGCCGGCGGTGATCGGCCAACGGGCAGCGTGCATGTGCGGCCAGGGTGGTCCGAATTCAATATCGGCGCGACACCGAATCTAGAATGCTGGCCGGTCGAGCGCCGACCCCGCGTCGGCATGTCAAGGAGATGAATTCCATGCGCAACCTGTTGAAGAGCCTGCTGTTCGCCGCCACCCTGCCGATCGCGCTTTGCATTGCGGCGCTGGCGCATGCGGCAGACGCCGAACCCAAGGTGCTCAACATCTACAACTGGTCGGACTACATCGCCGACGACACGATCAAGAACTTCGAGAAAGAGACCGGCATCAAGGTCCACTACGACAACTACGACAGCAACGAGGTGCTGCACGCCAAGCTCGTCGCCGGCAAGACGGGCTACGACATCGTCGTGCCGAGCGCGCATTTCGCGAAGATGCAGATCGAAGGCGGCCTGCTGCAGAAGCTCGATCGCTCGCTGCTCACGAACTGGGGCAACCTCGACCCGGCGATCCTCGCCCAGCTTGCGAAGGTGGACCCGGGCAATCAGTACCTCGTCGACTGGATGTGGGGTTACATCACGGTCGGCATCAACGTCGATAAGGTCAAACGCGCGCTCGGCGACCTGGCGATGCCGGAGAACCCATGGTCGCTGATCTTCGATCCGAAATACGCATCCAAGCTCAAGAGCTGCGGCGTGAGTATTCTCGATTCGGCATCCGAAGTGCTTCCGATCGCACTCGGCTACGTCGGCAAGCCGGCCTACAGCCGCAACGCGGCCGACTATCCGGCCGCGGCGGCGATGCTCAAGAAGATCCGGCCGTACGTGACGCGCTTCTCGTCGTCGGGCTACATCAACGACCTCGCCGACGGCGGGCTGTGCGTCGTGATGGGCTATTCGGGCGACATCAACATCGCGCGCGCGCGGGCGATCCAGGCCAAGAACGGGCAGAACATCGAGGCCCTGGTCCCGAAGACCGGAGCGACGCTGTTCTTCGACACGATGGCGATTCCGGTCGACGCGCCGCACCCGAAGAACGCGCACCTCTTCATCAACTACATCCTGCGTCCCGAAGTCGCCGCTGGACTCACGAACAAGGTCTTCTACGCCAACCCGAACAAGGCGTCGATGAAGTTCGTTCAGAAGGACGTGGCCGAGAACAAGACGATCTTCCTGAACGCCGACGAGCTGGCAGCGATGACCGCGCCCGACAGCCTGCCGCAGGACATTCGCCGGATTCAGACGCGCACCTTCACCAACTTCAAGGCCGGACGCTGATGCGCGTTGCGGGTCAGTGAAACGTGACGAACAGCTCCATCGCGATCAGACCGAGCACGAAGCCGATACCGGCATAGGTGATCGCGCGCAGCATCCGGTTCGTGCGCCGCTGCTCGACGAGCAGCGCTTCGAGCAGGCGCGGATCGGTTGTGAGCGGCTGCTCGAGCGCGCGATGGACGAGCCGCGGCAGGTCGGGGATGAGCTGCACGTAGCGCGGCGCCTCGTTCTTGAGCCGCTCGACGAAGCCGTTCCAGCCGACCTGATCGTTCATCCAGCGTTCGAGGAAGGGCTTGGCGGTGTTCCACAGGTCGAGATCGGGGTCGAGGTCGCGCCCAAGCCCCTCGACGTTGAGCAATGTCTTCTGCAACAGCACGAGCTGTGGCTGAATGTGCACATTGAAGCGGCGCGAAGTCTGAAAGAGACGTAACAAGACGTTGCCCAGCGAGATGTCCTTCAGCGGCCGGTCGAAGTGCGGCTCGCAGACGGCGCGGATCGCACCCTCGAGCTCATCGACGCGCGTCGTGGACGGCACCCATCCCGACTCGACGTGCAATTCGGCGACCCGCTTGTAGTCGCGCCGGAAGAAGGCGATGAAGTTCTGCGCCAGGTACTCCTTGTCGACCTCGGTGAGGGTGCCAACGATGCCGAAGTCGAGCGCGATGTAGTACCCGAAGGTCTCCGGCGCGACGCTCACCTGGATGTTGCCCGGGTGCATGTCGGCGTGAAAG
>CAZVNC010000327.1:0-3734 GCA_964628305.1 uncultured Ideonella sp. | reverse complement strand
AAGAAGGACATGGTCATCGTCGGCGGCTACAACGTCTATCCGCGCGAGGTCGAAGAGGTGCTGTTCGCGCATCCGGATGTGGCCGACGCGGCGGTCGTCGGCGAACCCGACGCCTACCGCGGCGAGCGGATCGTGGCCCACGTCGTGCTGCGCGCCGGCGCGGCGCGCGACGCCGAAGCGCTGCTCGCCTACTGCCGCGAGCGGCTTTCGAAGTACAAGATTCCGCAGCAGGTCCGCTTTGCCGACGCGCTGCAGAAGACGCCCGCCAACAAGACCGACAAGCTCGCGCTGCGCTCTGCGGCGCAGGACTGACCTACCGAAGGAGATTGCCAAGACATGAGCTACGCGAATCCTCTGCTCGACCGCCCGGCGCGCGGCGCACCGCGCCATGTCGGCGTGATCGGCGCCGGCTCGATCGGGCCCGACATCGCCTACTACCTGAAGAGCGCGCTGCCCGGCCTGAAGCTCACGCTGATCGACATCCGGCAGGACGCGATCGATGCCGCGCTCGCGCGCCTCGCCGGCTACGCCGAGAAGGCCGTCGCGCGCGGCAAGATGAAGGCCGACGAAGCGCGTGCCGCGCTCGACGGACTCGTCGGCAGCACCGACTACGCCACGCTCGCCGATTGCGACTGGGTGCTCGAGGCGGCGACCGAGGATCTCGCGCTCAAGCGCCGCATCTTCGCCGACGTCGAGTCGCGCGTCTCAGCCGACGCGGTGATCACGTCGAACACAAGTTCGCTGCCCGCGGCGCGCATCTTCGCCGGTCTGAAGCACCCCGCACGCGCCACGGTGACGCACTTCTTCGCCCCGGCCTGGCGCAATCCGGCAGTCGAGGTCATCGCCTGGGAGCGTGCCGATCCGGCGCTCGTCGCCTGGCTGCGCCACCTGTTCGCGGGGACCGGCAAGCTGCCGCTGACAACGACGGACGCGCCCTGCTTCATGCTCGATCGCGTGTTCGACAACTGGTGCAACGATGCGGCGCTGTTGCTGGGTGATGCGACCGCGGCCGAGATCGACAGCGTCGCCGGCGAGTTCGTCCACGCCGGGCCGTTCTTCGTCCTCAACCTCGCGCACGGCAACCCGATCATCACCGAGACGAACACGCTGCAGGCCGAAGAGGAGGGCGCCCACTACAAGCCGGCGGCCATCTTCCGCTCGGTCGATCGCTGGCTGACGGTCAGCCCGGGCAAGAGCGTCGCGGTCGATCCGGCTGTCGCGGCCGGCGTGCGGGATCGGATGCTCGGCGTGCTGCTGTCGCAGACGGTCGACATTCTGGATCGCGAGATCGGCACGGCCGCCGATCTCGACCTCGGCTGCCGCATCGCACTTGGCTTCAAGCGCGGGCCGCTCGAGATCATGCGCGACGCGGGCGACACCGAATCCGAACGCATCCTGCAGCGCTTCGCGCGCGAGCGGCCCGGCATGCCGACGCACAAGCGTGCGCTCGGCGCCTATCAGCCGGCCGAGCGCCACGTCCTCGTCGACGACATCGAGGGCGTCAAGGTCATCACGCTGCGCCGGCCCGAGGCGCTCAACGCGCTGCACGACGAGATGACCGACGAGATCCTGGCCGTGATCCGGCGCTTCGAAGGCGACGCCAAGGTGGTTGGCTTCGTCATCGTCGGCTTCGGCACCAAGGCATTCTGCGCCGGCGCCGACATCGGCCGCTTCCCGTCGCTGCTCGGCGACGCCGGCGCCGCTGCGCAGTACGCGCGCGACTGCTCGCGGCTGCTGGTGCATCTGGACAGCTGCACGAAGCCGGTCGTCGCCGCGTTGAATGGCATGGCGCTCGGCGGCGGCTTCGAGCTGGCGATGCGCTGCCATGCGCTCGTCGCCGAGCGCGGCGCGTGGATGCAACTGCCCGAGGTGACGCTCGGCATCCTGCCTGGGATCGGAGCGATGGTCGTTCCGTACCGGCGCTGGCCGGCGGCGGCGGCGACGTTTCACCGCATGCTCACGCGCGCCGAGCGGCTGAGTGCCGAGCAGGCGCAAAAGCTCGGCGTGATCGATGCGCTCGCCGACGGCTACGACGACCTGATCGCGAAGGCCATCGCAGCGGTGCGGGCGATGAAGGGCGTGCCGCCGCGGATCGCGGACGGCGCGGTGTCGATTCCGGCGTTCGACGCCGCCGGCGCGAACGAAGGCGGCGCGCGCAAGCTCAGCGAGAGCGTGATCCGGCTGATCGAGACGGCGGTCGCGCAAGCCGCCGCCGCACCGAAGCTCGACGCCGCGCTCGAAGTCGGCTATCGCGCCTTCGGTGCGGTTGCCTGCAGCGCCGCGGCGCGCGAGGGGATCGACGCCTTCATGACGCGGCGCAAACCCGACTTCGGCGCGACGGGCTAAACAGGCGCCGAGCGCGAATCATCGATGCGAAGCGCGGGCCGATCGGGCACCGTCTGCCACTCGTCGGCTTCGCGCGGGGATGGCGCCTGCTGCACCCGGCGATCTCCCTGACCCCGACGCGGTTCGCGGTCTGAAGAGAATGGACAACGCAGCAGTTCCCGCCTCGTGCATCGATGAATCCGTCCTTCGCGTCGCGCGGGGCAGGACAGGGTGAACAACGCAGCGGGAGGGCCGTCGCGGCGACCGACATGAAGCTGGACATGGAACTTGCCAACGTTTCCCTCGACGACAAGTACCGGCAGGGCAGCGGTCGGGTCTACCTGACCGGCATGCAGGCGCTCGCGCGGCTGCCGATGCTGCAGCGCGACCGCGACCGCGCGGCCGGGCTGAACACGGCGGGCTACATCTCCGGCTACCGCGGCTCGCCGCTCGGCGGGCTCGACACCGCGCTGCAGGAGGCGGCGCCGTTCCTCGCCGCGCACGATGTGCGCTTTCATCCCGGCGTCAACGAAGACATGGCCGCCACGGCGATCTGGGGCACGCAGCAACTGCATCTGTTCCCGGGTGCCAAGCGCGACGGCATCTTCGCGATGTGGTACGGCAAGGGGCCGGGCGTCGATCGCTGCGGCGACGTCTTCAAGCACGCCAACTTCGCCGGCACGGCAAAGCACGGCGGCGTCCTCGTCGTCGCCGGCGACGACCACAGCGCGCGCTCGTCGGCCGTCGCCCACCAGAGCGAGCATGTGTTCTCGGCCTGCGCGATTCCGGTGCTCGCGCCGTCCGGCGTGCAGGAGTACCTCGACTTCGGCCTGCACGGCTGGGCGCTGTCGCGCTACTGCGGCTGCTGGGTCGCGCTGAAGACGACCTCGGATTCGGCCGAGAGCTCGGCAGTCGTCGACATCGGCGCCGATCGCGTGAAGATCGTGCTGCCCGAAGACTTCACGCTGCCGCCGGACGGCGTGCACATCCGCTGGCCCGACCCGCAACTGGCGCAGGAGTACCGGATGCAGGCGTTCAAGATCTACGCCGCGGTCGCCTACGCGCGCGCCAACGGGCTCAATCGCCTGGTGTGGGACGCGCCGCGCCCGCGGCTCGGCATCATCGCCTGCGGCAAGGCCTGGCTCGACGTGCGCCAGGCGCTCGCCGATCTCGGCATCGACGAGCGCGCCGCGCGCGACATCGGGCTGCGCCTGTACAAGGTCGGCATGGCGTGGCCGCTCGAGGCGAGCGGCGTGCGCCGCTTCGCGCAGGGGCTCGAGGAGATCCTGGTCGTCGAGGAAAAGCGCGCGGTCATCGAGAACCAGCTGAAGGAGCAGCTCTACAACTGGCGCGAGGACGTGCGCCCGCGCGTGATCGGCAAGTTCGACGAGAGGGGCGAGTGGATCCTG
>CAZVNC010000326.1:0-3742 GCA_964628305.1 uncultured Ideonella sp. | reverse complement strand
GGCAACCATCGACCGCCTTGTACTGCGCCATCGGCGAGACGACGACCCGGTTCTTCAGCACGACGCTGCGCACCTTGTAGGGCGTGAACATCGGTGGCGGCGGCGTCGGGCCGGCCGGCGCCTGCAATCCGGCCTGCTGCGCCGAGCGCTCGGCGAACCAGCGCTCGAAGCCCTCCAGCCAGACCTTGTCGCGCAGCCGCAGGTTCTCGTGCGAGATGCGCTGCGAGCGCGTCAGCATCGAGTACATGAACTGCTCGGGCGGCAGGGTATCGGCGTAGCGATGGCCGACCACCTCGAACCACTCCATTGCATTCCAGGCGGCGTTCTGCAAACGCAGCACGTCGATGTTGCGCAGCTCCTGGTAGCGCGCGAGCACTTCAGGGATGTGCTGCGGCGTGGCGCCATGCTCGTTGAAGAGCCGCGTCAGCTCGATCGCGTCCTCGACCGCGAGCTTGGTACCGGAGCCGATCGCAAAGTGCGCGGTGTGCACCGCGTCGCCCATCAGGACGATATGGCTGCTGCCGTTGAAGTACGACCACTGCTTGCACTTGACGCGCTGGAAGTTGAGCCACGCCGAGCCGCGCAGATGGCGCGCGTTCGTCATCAGCTTGGCGCCCTGCAGGTTGGACGCGAACAGGCGCTCGCAGAACGCGATCGATTGTTCCTGGTCCGCACGGTCGAGACCGTGCGCCTTCCAGACGTGCTCGGGCGTCTCGACGATGAAGGTCGTCGTCTGCTCGTCGAACTTGTAGACGTGGGCCTGAAACCAGCCGTGCTCGGTCTTCTCGAACAGGAAGGTGAAGGCATCGTAGAGCTTGTTCGTGCCGAGCCAGATATAGCGGTTCGGCCGGTCGACGATGTCGGGTTCGAAGATCGCGGCATGCTGATTGCGGATGCGCGAGTTGATGCCGTCCGAGGCGATGATCAGGTCGGCGTCGGGGTATTCGTCGGCCGACGTCACCTCGCGGTCGAAGACCAGCTTGACGCCGAGGATCTCGCAGCGCGCCTGCAGGATGTTGAGCAGCTTCTTACGCCCGATGCCGACGAAGCCGTGTCCGCCGCTGCGAATGGTGCGGCCCTTGAAGTGCAGTTCGATGTCGTCCCAGTGGTTGAACGCCTGCTCGATCGTCGCCGCGGTCGCAGGGTCCCACGTGCGCATGTTGTCCATCGTCGCGTCCGACATCACGACGCCCCAGCCGAAGGTGTCGTAAGGCCGATTCCGCTCGACCACCGTGATGTCGTGCGAGGCGTCCTGCTTCTTCATCAGCAGTGCGAAATAGAGGCCCGCGGGCCCACCACCAATACAGACGATCTTCATGGCTGGTTTCCAATGTTCCGTTGACTGGAGGGCCTGTAGTTTAAAAGTCAACTATCAAGCAGTCAACAAATTTTTCTGACTTTGGTGCTCCGGTTCGCGCATGGTCGTTCCGCGTGAGCGCGAGGCATACGCTCGCCGAGCATCGCACCAGTCGGCCATTTCGCTGCCAAGCGCGCTTCGGCCCTCTTCTCACGCCCTCCCAGAGTTCAGCCGCGCGCGACCCGGTAGGGTTCGTCGACCTGCAGGAAGTCGGCTTCCGCCCGGGCAGCCTGATCCCACTCCTGCTGGGCAGGCAGTTCGAGCATGCGTTGTACATACGCTCGCGAACCGCCCGGGAGTTCGACGCCGTAGGTTCGCAGACGGGTGCAGACGGGTGCGTAGTACGCGTCGACAATGCCGAATGTGCCGAACAGAAACGGACCGCCGGATGTCTCGAGCGCGCCCGACCACATCGCATCGAGCCGCTCAAGGTCGCGGGCGAGTCCGGGTTCCTCGCGCAGCGCCTTCTCGCCCACCTCGGGGAGGCTTGCTTCGATGTTCATTGGGAAGATGCTTCGCAATGCGGCAAACCCCGCATGCATCTCGGCGCAAAGGCTGCGCGCCGTGGCCCGCTCTGACCGACCCTGCGGCCACAAGGCAAGCTGCGGAAAGCGCTCGGCCAGATACTCGGCGATCGCCAGCGTGTCCCAGACCGCAAGCCCTTGATCGACCAGCACCGGGACCTTGGCAATCGGCGCGACGGCCAGGAGTTGTCGTCTGAACGGCGATCACTCCTCGAAATCGAGCCGCAGCCGGATCTCTTCGAACTCGATGCCGGCGTGGCGCATCAGCAACCACGGCCGCAGCGACCACGACGAGTAGTTCTTGTTGCCGATGTAGAGCCGCATGGCCCTCGCCCGCGGGTCAGCGCAAATGCACGGCCGCCCGCCAACGGTTCAGCCGCTCCGCTTCGCCACCACGCGCAAGCCACGCAGGCATGACGGCTTCGATGTCGGTCGCCGTGATACCCAGCGCCGCGAGCCCCGGCACCTGACCGGTCGCAACATTCGGCACCTGCATCGAACGCAGGTTGTCGCGAGACAGGAGCGGACGGCCCGGCAGCCACTCCAGAACCCAGGCCTGGAGCAGGCCGATCGATTCCGGCAATCGCACGATCCGGCGCTCGCACCCTGCCCAGCGGCCCGCCATGCGCACCAGCTCAGCGAGCGTGAAGACGCGCGGACCGGCGAACTCGAAGGTCTGCCCCGCGGTCGACGGGTCGTCGAGCAAGCGCACCACGGCGCTCGCCACATTGTCCACCCAGACGGGTTGGAAGCGCGCATCCGCGCCGGCCAGCGGCATGATCGGCGAGATCGCCTGCAACTGGGCAAACAGATTCATGAAGCGGTCACCGGCACCGAATATCACCGACGGCCTGATCACCGTGGCCTGCTTGCCCGTCTCGCGCAAGCCGACCTCGCCCGCCGCCTTCGAGCGCAGGTAGCGTGACGGTGCACCAACCGCCGCGCCGAGCGCACTGACATGCACGAGTCGCGACACGCCCGCGTCCGCACAAGCTTGCGCAATGCGGCGCGGCAGATCCACGTGCACGCGCTGGAATTCGGCCTCGCTGCCCTGCAGGATCGCGATCAGGTTGATGACGGCGTCGCGACCGCGGACCAGCTGCGCCAGTTGGGCATCGTCGAACACGTCCGCCTGCGCGACCTCGATCGTCGGCAGAATCTGCAGATGCCGGGCGTTGACGCGCCGCCTCGTCGGCACCGTGATGCGCAGACTGCCGCCGCCATGGCGGCGCACGAGCTTTTCGCACAGCACGCTCCCAACGAAACCGCTGCCGCCGAGAATCAGGATGTTGTCCATGGTGTATCGAAGTCAGTCGGTTTGCCCGAACGCCTTTCGCCGAGGAAGCGAATCGCGGCGAGCCATGACGCGAGGAATCGAGCTGAGTTTAGGCCAAGCCATCCGCACAACATCGCAATGGGCAAGCGCGATCAGGGGAGTTCCTTGTCCAACGTCGGTGAGGCATCCTTCGGCCCGACCGCCGTCCCGAGCCGCTTCTTGAGCGACGCGCTAGAACCATTCAGCAGCGCCTCGTAGAAGGTCGCGTTCGACAACACCTTCTTCACGTAGTCGCGCGTTTCGCTGAATGGAATGTTCTCGGCCCAGACCGCGGTCTCCACGGTCGGGCCATCGCGCCAGCGGCGCGAACGGCCAGGCCCGGCGTTGTAGGCGGCAGTCGCCAGGGCCTGCGAACCGGCGAAGTCATCGAGCACCAGTTTCAGGTACGCGGTGCCGAGCCGAAGGTTGGCATCCTTGTCGTGGAGCAGCGCGGATGAATAGTCCATGCCGATCTTCTTCGCCGTCCACTTCGCCGTCGCCGGCATGACCTGCATCAGGCCCGACGCGCCGACGCTGGATCGTGCG
>CAZVNC010000325.1:0-3747 GCA_964628305.1 uncultured Ideonella sp. | reverse complement strand
CCGTAGCCGCCACCTCCGCTGCGGCCACCACCGCCGTAGCCACCGCCACCGCCGCCGTAGCCGCCACCACCACCGCCGCCGCGCCCGCCGTAGCCTCCCGGTCGCTCCTCGCGCGGACGCGCTTCATTGACAACGATCGCGCGCCCTTCGAGCGCCTGCCCGTTCAAGCCGTTGATTGCCGCCTGCGCTTCGGCGTCCGACCCCATTTCGACGAAGCCGAAGCCCTTGGAGCGGCCGGTTTCGCGGTCCATCATGACCTTGGCCGACGTGACCGTCCCGAACTGCCCGAATGCCTGTTGCAGCTCGTCGTCGCGAACGCTGTAGGCGAGATTGCCTACGTATAGCTTGTTGCCCATGGAAGGCGCCTTTCCGTTTCCTGAATGAACTTACGACCTATGTGGAGCTTCAACCCGTCCGGAATCATTCAAGTCAAGGCACCGCCACCGTACACGCAATTCAATTATCCCGTCATTCCAGCGCCCGACGCACATCGGTTTGAACTGGCTCACGACGGAGTGTTGTTTTCCCAGCAATGATGCCGCGTCGCGCCGGCCGTGAACCCCGGGTTCTCCCCAGTATCATGCCCTCCCGCCTGCCCAGGATCAACTTGACTTCGCTCCGCCCAAGCGCGGCCGGACGTGGCCCGGCGCCGACACCGCTCGCCGCGCTCGGCCAGGTGCTTCAAGCGCTGGACGCCTTGCGCAACGGCCCGGCGCTCGTCCTGCTGCTCGCGACCTTTGCCGCCGCGGGTCTGCTGCTCGCGATGGCCGAGGCATCCCTCGCGCGGGAAGCGCTGCGCTGGGGCCAGATCGAAGCCGGCGCCGCGCTCACGGTGGCGTTCTACGGCAGCAACGCGGCCGGGCTGCTGTTGATGGACGAAGCGCGCGGCCGACCGCCGCGCGACGCACTCGATGCCTTGCGCGATGCCCTCTTTGGCGCGCACCGCTTGCTCGTCGCGTTCGCCGTGCTGCTCGCCGGCTACGCGCTGCTTGCGGGCGCCATCGTCGGTCTGTTCTGGCTCAGCCGCGGCGCCGTCTTCGGGCCGGTTCTCGGGCCGCTGCTGTTCGGGCTGCTGGTGCCGTTGGGCGTGATCGCGATCGGGCTCATGCTGCTGTCCATGCTGTTCGTCGTCGTGCCGCTCGCGGCGCCCGCCGTCTGGTCGGGGGCGACGATCGCCGAGGTCGTGCGCACGCTGCTGCGCCTGATCGGTTCTCGGCTGCTCATCGTCGCGCTGCTGATGGCGGCCGTCGCGCTGTTGGCCGCCGCGGTCGGCGCGCTCGCAAGCTTCGTCGTCATGGCCGGCGGCCGGGCGGTCGCCGCACTTGGCATCGCCGTCGTCGGCGTCGAGTTGCCGGCGCAGCAGCTGATGGCGGGCCTCTTCGGCTACGGCCTGCGCAGCCTCGGCGCGGTGGGCGCGCCGGTCACCGCGTCGGCGCATGGGGCCGCGGCGCTCGTCGGCGGCGGCGTCGTCTTCGCGCTCGCGCTCGTGCTGCCCGGGCTCGTCTATCTGCGTGGCGCCTGCGCGGTCTACCTTGCAATGACCGAAGCCTCGGTCGCCGCAGCCGAGAATCGCGCATGGACATCTACAAGCCGCTGATTGCGTTGCTCGCGATCGTCAATCCGATCGGCGCCGTTCCGTTCTTCATCCACTTCACGCAGAGCCTGAGCCCGCTGCAGCGCCGGCGCACGGCGCGCGTCGCGGCGTTCAGCGCCTTCATCGTGATCGCCGTCAGCGCGGTCGCCGGGCTGCGCATCATCGACTTCTTCGGCATCTCGCTGGCCTCGTTCGAGGTCGGTGGCGGTACCTTGCTGCTGATCTCGTCGCTGCAGATGCTCAACGCGAAGCCGCCCGATTCGGGCGCCGAAACGGTGCAGGAAGGCGACGACAAGCTCGATGCCGGCGCCAGCATCGCGGTCGTGCCGCTGACGATTCCGCTCCTCACCGGGCCGGCGACGATCTCGACCGTCGTCATCTACGCCGAGAAGACGCGCCATTGGTGGGAGCACGCGGTGCTCGTCGGCTACGGGGTCGTCGTCGGGCTCGCGGTCTGGCTCGTGTTCAGCGCTTCGGACCGGATTTCGCGCGTGCTCGGCAAGACCGGGATCAATGTCATGACACGCCTGATGGGGCTGATCCTCGCCGCGATCGCGGTCGAGGTCATGGCCGACGGACTGACCAAGCTGTTCCCGGGGCTCGCAGGGTCGATCCCGCGCTGATCGCCGCAGCAGATCACGACCTTCGGTGAGCGCAGGGAAATTCCCAGTGCGCCATCGGCGGCGCGGGCCTAAAGTCTCGCCCACTCCCGAAGTGCGCGGCGAGCAGTCTGCGCACCGCGGTTGGGGGATCGAGGAGACAAAGCGAAGGGCGCCAGCCGGTCTGGCGCCCTTTGTCTTTTTGCGACACCGCTCGCGTCGCGTGGACGCGTGTTGCGGCGCATCGCTCCGCGGCTCGTATCAACCCTCGAGCGCCGCGTTGAGCGCATCGCGCGTGGCCAGCGCAACGCGCCGCGCGGCGGCAGCGAAGTCAGTGCCCGCACTCGCATACAACACCGCGCGCGAAGAGTTGACGATGATCGTCGCGCCGTTGCGCGCTCCGGCGCGCACGGTCGCCTTGGCGTCTCCGCCCTGCGCGCCGATGCCGGGGATGAGGAGCGGAAGACGCGGCGCGATCTCGCGCACGCGTGCAATCTCGGCCGGATAAGTCGCACCGACGACAAGGCCGAGCTGGCCGCTGCGGTTCCATGGCCCGGCGGCAAGGCGCGCGATGTGCTCGAACAGCCGTTCACCAGGCTTGCCGTCGGCGCCTGCGAGGCGCTGATTCTGAAGCTCGTCGCCGCCGGGGTTGGACGTGCGGCAGAGCAGGATCGCGCCCTTGCCCGGATAGGCGAGATAGGGCTCGATCGAGTCGAAGCCCATGAACGGCGAGAGCGTCACCGCATCCGCCCGATAGCGCTCGAACGCCTCGCGCGCGTACTGCCCGGCGGTCGCGCCGATGTCGCCGCGCTTGGCGTCGAGGATCACCGGCACCTGCGGCGCAACCTCCCGGATGTGCCCGATCAGCCGTTCGAGTTGTGCTTCGGCGCGCTGCGCCGCGAAGTACGCGATCTGCGGCTTGAAGGCGATCACGCAGTCCTTCGTCGCATCGACGATCGCGGCGCAGAAGTCGAAGATCTTCGATGCGTCGCCAGCCCAGCCGGCAGGAAACTTTGCCGGCTCGGGGTCGAGACCGACGCACAGCATCGAGCGGTTCGCCGCAGCGGCTCGCGCGAGCTGATCGGTGAATTTCATCGGCACGCCATCGCTCACGTCGAATCGCCGATGCGCCTCGCGAGTTCGGCCGCCTTGCCGGTGTAGTTGGCGGGCGTCAGCGCATGCAGGCGCGCCTTCTCGGCCGGCGCCAGTGCGAGCGTGTCGATGAACGCGGCGAGCGTCTCGCGCGTGATCGCCTTGCCGCGCGTCAGTGCCTTCAACTGCTCGTACGGATTGGGCAAACCATGGCGGCGCATCACGGTCTGAATCGGCTCGGCGAGCACCTCCCACGCCGCATCGAGGTCGGCGGCGAGCGCATCGCGGTTCAGCTCCAGTTTGCTTAAGCCCCGCTGCAGGCTGTCGAGGGCGAGCACGGAGTATCCGAACGCGACGCCCATATTGCGCAACACCGTGCTGTCCGTCAGGTCGCGCTGAAAGCGGCTGATCGGCAGCTTCTGCGACAGATGCGTCAGGACGGCGTTGGCCAGCCCGAAGTTG
>CAZVNC010000324.1:0-3762 GCA_964628305.1 uncultured Ideonella sp. | reverse complement strand
TCCGACATCGCGGCGGCGATCGGTGTCACGCAAGGCGCCGTCTTCAAGCACTTCGCGACCAAGGAGGCGATCTGGCTCGCCTGCCTGCGCTGGGTGCGCACGACGCTGCTTGACGCGATGCAGGCGGCTGCAGCGACCGCTTCGGACGCGCCGTTCGATGCGCTCGGCGCGGTGTTTCGCGCGCATGTCGGATTCGTCGTCGCCCACCCGGGCGTGCCGCGCGTCCTCTTTCACGAACTGCAGGGGCATGCCGATTCGGCCGCCAAGCGCGAAGTCCAGGGTCTGCTGAAGGATTACCGCCTGCTGCTGCAGCGCCTGCTCGACGCCGAGGCGGCGCGCGGCACGCTGGCCGCGGGCGTCGACCGCGACGCGGCGGCGACGCTCTTCGTCGGCATCGTCCAGGGCCTGGTGATGCAGGCGATGGCGGC
The DNA here is from genome assembly GCA_964628305.1 of uncultured Ideonella sp. Taxonomy (GTDB): domain Bacteria; phylum Pseudomonadota; class Gammaproteobacteria; order Burkholderiales; family Burkholderiaceae_C; genus CAIKUF01. The sequence goes on along the minus strand of CAZVNC010000324.1, from coordinate 3,334 downwards.
GGGCGGCGTCGGCGCGATGAAGGCGCGCGCGGCGCCGATGTTCGCGATCTTCGAGCGCGGCATGCGCAAGGCGCCATGACGACCCGCCGCATCGTCGTGCGCCGCGTCGTGCTGGCGCTGCTCGCGGTCCTGCTGCTCGCCGCGCTCGGCTATGTCGCGCTGCGCACCGGGCCGATGGCGGCGACGCGGGTGACGACGCAAAAGGTCGCCGAGACCGACATTGGGCCGGCCCTGTTCGGCATCGGCAGCGTCGAGGCGCGGCGCGCCTACCTGATCGGGCCGACGAGCGCGGGGCGCGTGCGCTCGGTGCGTGTCGACGTCGGCGACACGGTCAGCGCCGGCGAACTGCTCGCCGAGATGGACCCGGTCGACATCGACGAGCGCGCCGCGGCGCTCGATGCGTCGATCGCACGCGCGAGCAGCGCTGCGCAAGCGGCTCAGGCACAGCGCGGCGACGCGCTGGCACGCCAAAACCTGGCGCGAGCGAACGCCGAGCGCTATGTCGAGCTTGGCAAACAGGGCTTCTTCGGCGCCGCAGCGGTCGAGGCCAGACTGCAGGAGCAGGCGTCTGCCGACGCCGGGCTCGCCAGCGCCGACGCGAACGCCGCCGCGGCGCGGCACGACATGCAGCGCCTCGTCGCCGAGCGCGCCGGGCTGCGCCAGCAGCGCGACAACGTGCGGCTCGTCGCGCCGGCTGCCGGCGTCGTGATCAGCCGCGACGCCGAACCGGGGTCGACGGTCGTCGCCGGCCAGGCCGTCGTCAGGGTCGTCGATCCGCAGTCGCTGTGGATTCGCGTCCGCTTCGACCAGGGGCGCTCGGGCGGCCTCGCCGCCGGCCTGAAGGCGAGCATCGTGCTGCGATCCGACCCGGCGCGGCCGCTCGTCGGTGCGGTCGTGCGCGTCGAGCCGGTCGCCGACAGCGTGACCGAGGAAAGCGTCGCGATGGTCGGATTCGAGCGCCCGGTGGCCGGAGCGGATGTGCGCGCGTCGATCGGCGAGATCGCCGAAGTGACGCTCGCGCTGCCGGCCGTGCAGCGCGCTCTCGTCGTTCCCAGTGCCAGCCTGCAGCGCCGCGGCGAGCAGACCGGCGTCTGGCGCATCGAGCGCGGTGCGCCGCGTTTCGCGCCGGTTCGCTTGGGCGTGTCGGGGCTGGACGGGCAGGTTCAGGTGCTCGACGGCCTGGCCGCGGGCGACACGGTGGTCGTCCACAGCGAGCGCGAACTCGCGAACGGCAGCCGCGTCGAGGTCGTCGACGCGATCGTTCCGGGCCGGCCATGATCAACCTCGCGGCCCGCGACATCGCGCACGCCTGGGGCAAGTTCGTGCTGACCGGGCTCGGCCTGGGTCTGCTGATCGGGCTGACGCTGAGCATGGCCGGGATCAACCGCGGCATGGTCGACGATGCGCGCGCTCTGCTTCGCAACAGCGGCGCCGACCTGTGGGTCGTGCAGCAGGACACGCAGGGCCCGTACGCCGAGTCGTCCAGCCTGCGCGACGACGTCGTGCGCGACATCCGCGCTCTGCCGGGCGTCGCACGCGCCGCGAACGCGACCTACCTGACGATGCAGGTGAGCCGGGCCGGCGCCGACGACGTGCGCGCGATGGTCGTCGGCTTCGAGCCGGGCCAGCCCGGCGAGCCCGGCTTCCTCGTCGCCGGCCGCCACCTCGCGCGCAGCCACTACGAGGCGGTGGCCGACGTGCGGACCGGCTTCGCGCTCGGCGAGCGCATCCGCATCCGGCGCCACGACTACACCGTCGTCGGCCTGACGCGGCGCACCGTCTCGTCGGGGGGCGATCCGATGGTCTTCATCCCGCTGAAGGACGCGCAGGAGGCGCAGTTCCTGAAGGACAACGACGCGATCCGCAACGAGCGCGCGCGCACCGCCGCCAACCCGAACCTGAACCGCCCCGGCGTGCCCGGTCTGCTGGAGGCGATCCAGGCCACGCAGGCGAGCAACCACAACGTCAATGCGGTGCTGGTGCAGGTCGCGCCCGGCGCGTCCCCGGCGCAGGTGGCGGAGACGGTCCGGCGCTGGAAGCATCTCGAGGCCTTCACCGTCACCCAGATGGAGGACATCCTCGTCGCCAAGCTGATCGCCACCTCGGCGCGCCAGATCGCGCTGTTCCTCGTCATTCTCGCCGTCGTCAGCGCCGCGATCGTCGCCTTCATCATCTACACGATGACGCTCGGGAAGATCCGCGAGATCGCGGTCCTGAAGCTGATCGGAACGCGCAGCCGCACGATCGCCGGCATGATCCTGCAGCAGGCGCTCGGCCTGGGCCTGATCGGCTTCGTCGTCGGCAAGATCGTCGCCACCGCATGGGCGCCGATCTTCCCGAAGTACGTGCTGTTGCTGCCGGGCGACGCACTGAGCGGCTTCGTCGGCGTGATGCTGATCTGCGCGCTCGCCAGCACGCTGGCGATCCGCATCGCGCTGCGCGTCGATCCGGCGGCGGCGATCGGCGGCTGAAATGAAGCCGACGACCCCCGGCCGTCTGGCGGCCGCCCCCCGCGGGGGCTACCGAACCCGACCGGGGAACCCGGATCGGGTTCGGCGCGCTAACGCCGCCGCACCCCCTGGTTGCCCGCGGCAACCTGTCCCCGAGGGGAACGCAACCGCGTCTCCTGCCTCCCGGGTCGCGCGCGGCGCGATGGAGCAACTGGAATGACCGCACCGGGAATCCGCATCGAAGGCCTGCGCAAGCGCTACGGCAGCGGGGCGACGGCGGTCGACGCGCTGAAGGACGTCAACATGGTCGTCGCGCCGGGCGAGGTCGTCGGCCTGATCGGGCCGTCGGGCTCGGGCAAGAGCACGCTGCTGAAGTGCCTCGGCGCGGTGATCGAACCGAGCGGCGGGCGCATGGTGCTCGGCGGCGAGACGATCTACGACGACGGCTGGAAGATCTCCGACCTGCGCGCGCTGCGCCGCGACCGCATCGGCTTCGTCTTCCAGGCGCCCTACCTGATCCCGTTCCTCGACGTGACCGACAACGTCGCGCTACTGCCGATGCTCGCCGGCATGGGCAATGCGCAGGCGCGGGCGCGCGCGCTCGAACTGCTCGAGGCGCTCGACGTCGCGCATCGCGCGCAGGCGCAACCCGCCGAGCTTTCCGGCGGCGAGCAGCAGCGCGTCGCGATCGCGCGCGCGCTCGCGAACCGGCCGCCGGTGATCCTCGCCGACGAACCGACCGCACCGCTCGACAGCGAGCGCGCGCTCGCCGTCGTGCGCATCCTGAACCGGATGGCGACCCAGTACGACACCGCGATCATCGTCGTCACGCACGACGAGAAGATCATCCCGACGTTCAAGCGCATCTACCAGATCCGCGACGG
>CAZVNC010000323.1:1489-3790 GCA_964628305.1 uncultured Ideonella sp. | reverse complement strand
GCGTCTGCGGCTCGACGCCGTTGGCCGCGTCGATCACCATCAGCGCGGCGTCCACGGCGGTCAGCACGCGGTAGGTGTCCTCGCTGAAATCCTGGTGGCCGGGCGTGTCGAGCAGGTTGATGACGCAGCCGCGGTACTCCATCTGCATGACGGAGGACGCGACCGAGATGCCGCGCTGCTTCTCGATCTCCATCCAGTCCGACGTCGCATGGCGCGTCGCCTTGCGCGCCTTCACCGAACCCGCGATCTGGATCGCGCCCGAGAACAGCAGCAGCTTCTCGGTCAGCGTCGTCTTGCCGGCGTCGGGGTGCGAAATGATGGCGAAGGTGCGCCGGCGGCGCACCTCGGGAGTCAGGTCGGACATGGGGATGCGGCGCGCGAGCTGGCGCCGCTGCGGGAAAGCGGAGCAGCGATTATCCCTGTTGACGCCCCGCCGCAGAGGCAACTCATGTCGAGCCTTCCCGAGCAGGCTGGGCGCCCGGCATCGGCGCAGCCCTTGGCCGCGGCAACTCAGCGCCGCACGTCCAGAAACGGCTGCACGACGCCGAGCGTGCGCTGCACCCAGGCGTCGGCTTCGCCTGCCGGCGCCGCGTCGCGCAGCGCCTTGGCGGTCGCGCCCGGCCCGGCGTGGCGCAGCATGACCCAGGCGGCGAGGCAGGCCGCCGCCGTCATGCCGCCGCAGGCGGTGGCGAGCGCGCCGCGGGCGTGGAAGGGCTCGTCTTCGAGCACGCGCACGCCGGCTTCGACGATCCAGGGCTTGGTCGCGGCATCGGTGCACGCCGGCATGTCGCCGAGCAGCCCGAGGCGCGCAAGCAGCAGCGTGCCCGAGCCTTGCGCGCCTATCGTCTGGCGCAGCGGGTCGAGCGCGAGCGTGGCAAGCGCCGTGCCGCGCTGGCCGAGGCCTTCGGCGATCGCGCGCGCATAGAGGTTGCCGCCGAACAGCACTGCATCGGCCCGGTTCGCGAACGCGAGCGGCTGTTGCACTTCGACGCTGATGCCGTTCATCGACGTCGCGCGCGTCACCGGTGCGACAAGCTGCGTCTGCCAGCCGAGCGGGCCCAGGCGCCCGAGCAGTCCGAGCGAGACGAAGGTGTCGATCTCGTCGAAGCCGTCGAAGACGATAATCGCAACGCGCATGTCGGGAGGGCGGGGCAGCCTTCTGGATGACCGCGTGCGTTGGCCGGCAGTTCAGGCCGACGGCGCGGCGTCGGTTGCGACCGGCAACGCGCTGGCGTGTTCGCCCGCGACATCAAGCTCGACGCGCTGGCCGGCATCGACCCAGCCCTCGAGCCCGCCCGCCAGCGGCCGCACGCGCTTGAATCCGGCGGCGGCGAGGATGCGCGCCGCGCTCGCGGCCGACGCTTCGTTCGGGCAGTTGCAATAGAGCACCAGCTCGCGATCGTGGGGCCACTGCTTGGCGATGCGCGCGATGTCTTGCAGCCCGACGCCGATTGCACCCGGAATGCGCCGTGCGTCGATCGCGCGCGCGGCATCGGCGCGCACGTCGACGACGATCGGCCGCGGCTCGGCGCTCATCAGCTCGATCAGTTCGGCGACGTCGATGCGCGCCATCGCAAGGCCCTGCAGGAACAGCCGCCGGCGCCACCAGCGCAGCGCCAGATAGACCGCGACCAGCGCGGCAAGCAGCCCGACGGCCGCGACGCCGAGCGTCGCGAGCGTGTCGAGCAGTTGCTGGATCTGGCCCGCAAACGCCCAGCCGAGACCCATCAGCAGCCCGGCCCAGACCGCCGCCCCGAGCGTCTCGAAACCGAGGAAGGCGAGGATCGACATGCCGAGCGCGCCCGCCATCGGCGGGGCGACGACCGATATCCCGGGCACGAACTTCGCGGCCAGCAGTGAACTGCCGCCCCAGCGCAGAATGAAGGACTCGCTCTGGCGCACGCACGAATCGGGCGAGATCGAGATCTTGCACAGCAGCGTCAGCACGCGGTAGCCCCAGCGCCGCCCGGCCCAGAACCACAGGCCGTCGCCGACGATATTGCCGGCGATCGCCGCGAGCAGCGCCGCGACCCAGGAGATCTGCCCGCCGGCCGCGAGCGCCCCGGCGATGACGAGAAACGGCGCCGCCGGCACCGGCAGGCCGACGCGCGCGGCGAGCGTCACGGCAAAGACAAGCCCGACGCCGTACTCGATGACGAGGGACAGCAAGGACGACATGGGGTGGGTGGGAGCCGGGATCGATCGACGCGGGCGCCTTGGTCCGCGCGGGCCGTCAGTATGCGGGCCGGCACGAATTCCTGCCAGGGTAAGGTGTTGTGAGCTGCCAGCCGGCGCGGCGGC
>CAZVNC010000323.1:0-1479 GCA_964628305.1 uncultured Ideonella sp. | reverse complement strand
CCAAGCTCATGGCGCAGGCGCTGGGCGGCGCGCGCCTACACTGCCGCGCGATGACCGAGCCTGCACACCGCCGATGAAGCCGCGCGGCATCGACCTGGCGCTGCAGGGCGGCGGCACGCATGGCGCGTTCACCTGGGGCGTGCTCGACCGGCTGCTGGAGGACGAGCGCATCCGCATCGGCGCGATCAGCGGCAGCAGTGCCGGTGCGATGAACGCGGTTGCGCTCGCCGCCGGCTGGACCGCCGGCGGCCGGCGCGGCGCGCGCGAGACGCTGCACCGCTTCTGGTCGCGTGTCGCCGAGAGCCTGCATCTCGCGGACTGGGCCCAGCATTGGCTCAGCGGCATGCCGGGCATGATGGCGCCGGCCTCGGCGCCGCTGCAGGCGGTCTGGGACATGGCCGGTGCGTGGTTCTCGGTGTCGGATCGCAACCCGCTGCGCGCGGTGCTGCGGGACACGGTCGATTTCGAACTGGTGCGCCGCTGCACCGAGTTGCAGCTCTTCATCGGCGCGACGAACGTGCGCAGCGGCCGTCTGCGCATCTTCCGCGGCGCGCAGATCGACATCGATGCGGTGCTCGCGTCTTCGTGTCTGCCGATGCTGTTTCCGGCCGTCGTCATCGACGGCGAGGCGTATTGGGACGGCGGCTACATGGGCAATCCGTCGCTGCGCCCGCTGCTCGCTGACGGCGGGACCCTGGATCTGATGCTGGTGCAGGTGCATCCCAACCGGCGCCAGGCGGTGCCGGAGCATCCGGCGGCAATCGTCGAGCGCATCAACGAGATCAGCTTCAACGGCAGCCTGATCAAGGAGTTGCGAGCGCTCGCGATCCTGCGCAAGCTGATGCAGGACGAGGGTCTTGCCGCGGCCGATCTGCGCGAACCGTTGTTCCGCAAGGCCGGTGCGCTGCGCGTGCACCGGATCGAGGGCGGCGAACAGCTCGATGCGCTGGCCGCGTCGGCCCCGCTCGGCACGGCCTGGCATCACCTGCTGGCGCTGCACCGCGCCGGCCATGCCGCGGCCGACAACTGGCTCGACGAGAACTACACCCACCTCGGGCGGCACGGCACGATCGATATCGTGGCCGAGTATCTGGAAGACTGAGGCGGTGAACAAGTCCGGCGCCCCGCTCGGGCGCCGGATTCATCCTCGGGCGCTGACAGGGCCGGCGCTGAGGCCGGCCGGCCGCCCGAAACAAGGTGGCGATGATCAACCGCGTCAGCGCACCTTGCCCGCCCTCCACGCATTGAGCAGCGTCTCGTAGGCGATCGTCTCGCCCTTGGGCTTCTCGTTGTCGAGCTTCTTCCACGGTGCGCCCTTGTCGCTCAACCACTTGTTCGGGTCGCTTTTCGGGTTGAGCTTGGGTGCGCAATGCGCCATGCCGGCGCGCTCGAGCCGCGCCATCACCTGGTCCATCTCCTCGGCCAGGTTGTCCATCGCCTGCTGCGGCGTCTTCTCGCCGGTCACGGCCACGGCCACGT
>CAZVNC010000322.1:0-3792 GCA_964628305.1 uncultured Ideonella sp. | reverse complement strand
ATCGGCGAGCAGCTCGCCGTCGTCGGCGAGGGCGACGCCGCGCACCTGATGGCGACGGTGCCGTATTCGGCGCTCGAAACCTTCGAGGCCGACAACCGCAGCCAGATGTTCTACAAGGTCAGCGGTTTTGCGGGCGAGCTGGTGTCGGGCTTCGACGAGCTTCCCGCCTGGCGCGGCAAGCTGCCGGTCAAGGGCCCGTACGCAGCGCTGGTCGACTTCTACGACGACGTGTTTCGCGGCCAGCCGGTGCGCGTCGCGGTGCTGCTGCAGCCGGTCGCGAGTGTCCAGGGCCGGGGCATGGCGACGATCCAGGTCGCCGAGACGCTCGAGTTGCGCGAGACACTCGCGCGCCAGATCCTCGTCAACACGCTGTGGCGCCAGGCACTGCTGGTGCTCGTCATCACGCTTGTCGTCGTTGTCGTCGTGCAGCGCGCAACAAGGCCGGTGCGCGCGATCAGCGCCCGCCTTCGCGAGCGCAGCGAGAACGACCTCTCGCCGATCGCCGCGGGCCGTGCCCCGCCCGAACTGCTGCCGCTGATCGACGCCACGAACCAGGTCATGGCGCGCCTCGCGCACCTGCTCGAAAACCAGAAGCGCTTCGTGCGCGATACCGCGCATCAGTTGCGAACGCCGCTGGCCGTGCTGCGCACCCAGCTGCAGTCGGCGTTGCGCGGCGACGTCGATGCGGCGCAGGCGATGCACGAGATGAGCGGCACCGTCGAGCGCGCGACGCTGCTTGCGAACCAGATGCTGTCGCTCGCCAAGGTCGAGCAGCTGCGCCAGCAGGGCGACGCGCCGGTCTCGGATTGGGCCGCGATCGCGCGCGCCGTGGCGCTCGACCTGGCGCCGCTGATCGCGCGCAACCGGATCGACTTCGAGATCGAAACCGTGCCGGCGCCGGTGCGGGCGCACGAATGGGCCTTGCGCGAGCTGACGCGCAACCTGCTGCACAACGCGATCGTGCACACCCCGGCGCGCGGTCATCTGGCGATGGCGCTGGTCGCCGACGCCCGCCATGCGGCGCTCACGATCGCTGACAGCGGGCCGGGCATCGCGGACGCCCAGCGCCGTCACCTGTTCCAACCGTTTGCCGCCGCCGGCGAAGGCAGCGGCTCCGGCCTCGGGCTCGCGATCTGCCATGAGATCGTCGCCACGCTCGGGGGCGAGATCCGCCTCGACAACCGGACCCGCCACGGCCGTGTCGTTGGGCTGGACGCAACGGTGCGGCTTGCGCTGACCGACAATACGGGCACATGACGGCGACAGACCCTCGAGCTCACGACCCAGGCGGGCGCACCCGGCTGGACAAGTGGCTGTGGGCCGCGCGCTTTTACAAGACGCGCGGCCTGGCCGCCGAGGTCATCGAAAAGGGCCGGGTGCATGTCAATGGCCAGCCGGCGAAGTGTTCGCGCGGACTGCACATCGGCGACCGGATCGGCCTGCAGCCGTGCACGCGCGGCGAGACGGCGCGCGAGGTCTGCGTGAGGGCCCTGAGCGAAACCCGCGGGCCCGCCGCAGTGGCCAGGACGCTGTACGAGGAAACGGAGCAGAGCATTGCCGCGCGCGAGGCGGCAGCCCTGGCCCGGCCGTTTGTCGCCGACCCGGCCCTCGCCATCGAGCAAGGCCGGCCGACGAAGCGCGATCGGCGCGAACTCGTCGCCTGGCAACGCTGGGGAGCTTCGATCGACGAATAGCCCCGCGCCGCCGGTTGCTCCGCGCAGGGCGCCGGCCGGATCCGTTTCACCTTCCCGACCCCTTGAATTCGGCGCCACCGGGCCCAAGTAAAAGGGGGTCAGTAACCCGCATTGCCATGACGAACGACGAAACCACCCCCACCCGCAACGCGTCCGACGCTGCGCCCGCCGCAGCCGAGCCGGATCACGCGGCGCTGCTCGCCGACCTGCAGGTGCGCCACGCCGAGGTCTCTGACGCCTATCTGCGCGCCAAGGCCGAGACCGAGAACACGCGCCGCCGCTCGGAGGACGAGATCGCCAAGGCGCGCAAGTTCGCGCTCGAAAGCTTCGCCGAAAGCCTGCTGCCGGTGAAGGACAGCCTGGAAGCGGCGATCGCGCTACAGGCCTCCGCCACCCCGGCGACGCTCGAGCAGGTGATCGAGGGCGTGCACGCCACGCTGCGCCAACTCACGACGGCACTCGAGCGCAACAAGGTCGTCGAGATCAACCCGGCGCGCGGCGCCAAGTTCGATCCGCACCAACAGGATGCGATGACGGTCGTGCCCGCCGATCAGGAGCCCAATACCGTCGTCAGCGTGCTGCAAAAGGGCTACCTGATTGCCGATCGCGTCCTGCGCCCGGCGCTCGTCACGGTCAGCGCGCAGAAGTAGTGCAACGGCCTTGCGCAGGGCTTGAAAGTCCACCCCTTATCCACAGCTATCCCCCAGCTTGATCCACACATTTCGGCAGGAGTAAGAACATGGGAAGAATCATCGGCATCGACCTCGGCACGACGAATTCGTGCGTGTCGGTCATGGAAGGCAACACCCCGAAGGTGATCGAGAACAGCGAAGGTGCGCGCACCACGCCGTCGATCATCGCCTATCAGGACGGCGGCGAGATCCTCGTCGGCGCCTCGGCCAAGCGCCAGGCGGTGACGAACCCGAAGAACACGATCTACGCGGTCAAGCGCCTGATCGGCCGCAAGTTCAGCGAGAAGGAAGTGCAGAAGGACATCGACCTGATGCCCTACAAGATCGTGGCCGCCGACAACGGCGACGCCTGGGTCGAGGCGCACGGCGCCAAGCTCGCGCCGCAGCAGGTGAGCGCCGAAATCCTGCGCAAGATGAAGAAGACCGCCGAGGACTACCTGGGCGAGCCGGTCACCGAGGCGGTGATCACGGTGCCTGCGTACTTCAACGACTCGCAGCGCCAGGCGACCAAGGACGCCGGCCGCATCGCGGGCCTCGAAGTCAAGCGCATCATCAACGAGCCGACGGCCGCGGCGCTCGCGTTCGGCCTCGACAAGAAGGAAAAGGGCGACCGCAAGATCGCGGTCTACGACCTCGGCGGCGGCACCTTCGACATCTCGATCATCGAGATCGCCGACGTCGACGGCGAGAAGCAGTTCGAGGTGCTGTCCACGAACGGCGACACCTTCCTCGGCGGCGAGGACTTCGACCAGCGCATCATCGACTACATCATCGGTGAGTTCAAGAAGGACCAGGGCGTCGATCTCGGCAAGGACGTGCTCGCGCTGCAGCGCCTGAAGGAGGCGGCCGAGAAGGCGAAGATCGAGCTGTCGAGCACCGCGCAGACCGACATCAACCTGCCCTACGTGACGGCCGATGCATCGGGTCCGAAGCACCTGAACGTCAAGCTCACGCGCGCCAAGCTGGAAGCGCTGGTCGACGACCTGATCGAGCGCACGATTGCGCCTTGCCGCACCGCGATCAAGGACTCGGGGCTGAGCGTCTCCGACATTAACGACGTGATCCTCGTCGGCGGCATGACGCGCATGCCCAAGGTGCAGGACAAGGTGAAGGACTTCTTCGGCAAGGAGCCGCGCAAGGACGTGAACCCGGACGAGGCGGTGGCCGTCGGCGCTGCGATCCAGGGACAGGTGCTGTCGGGCGACCGCTCGGACGTGCTGCTGCTCGACGTGACGCCGCTGTCGCTCGGCATCGAGACGCTGGGTGGCGTGATGACGAAGATGATCAAGAAGAACACGACGATCCCGACCAAGTTCGCGCAGACCTTCTCGACCGCCGACGACAACCAGCCGGCGGTGACGATCAAGGTCTACCAGGGCGAGCGCGAGATGGCCTCGGGCAACAAG
>CAZVNC010000321.1:0-3814 GCA_964628305.1 uncultured Ideonella sp. | reverse complement strand
GCCTGCGGCCCCCTCCAGCCGGGATGGTCGAAGTAGCTGCCGTATTGCTCGAGCGCGTGCACGACCTTGACGACACCTTCGCTGCGCTTTTGCTTCGCCTGCTTGCCCTGCAGGATCTCGTTGCCTTCGCTCAGACCGGCGAGGATGACGTGCAATGCCGCGTCGGCCTTCGGGTCGAGCTTGCAGTTCTGCACGATGTAGGCGATCTGGGTGTCGATCCGGCTGCCCAGTGCGTCGTATTGCGCGGCGCTCATCTTGCCGCCGTGCACTGCCGGCAGCTTGGCATCCACCGCGTCGCGGATGTTGGTCATGCCCTGTCGCAGCGGGTCGTCGGTGGCCCACTTCTTGCCGGCATTCAATTCGAGCGCGTGGTCATCCTGTCCATGGGCATGCTCGGCGGCGACACATGCGGTGGAGACCGCGAACCCGCCGCTGGCGAGTGCGGCAACCATCAGCAGCGCGCCTAGGCTGCGTCTGGCGCGAACGGGGGTGTCGGCGGCGGCGAGGGAATTCATGGCTTGATCTCCTTGATCGGGTGCTTCGGCGTGCACGCCCTTCGCGCCCGCCATGACCCTTCAACGAAGCTCGCGGCGAAATGTTCCCGCAAACCGCGGCGCACTCAGTTGCGGTGCAACTGCTCGAAGCCCGAAACGCCGGCCGGCTGGCTGCGCAGCAGTTGCGCGAGTCGCGCGCGCTGGGCGGCGTCGAGGATCTCGCGCTCGCGCCGCAGTTGCTCGATCACTATGCGCTGGCGCTCGTCCTGCAGCCGCGCGATGGCGGCGCGTTCGGCCTCGATGCGCGAGGCATCCGGCGCGGCGGCGAAGATTTCATCGAGAAGCTGGTTGCGGCGCTGCAGGATCTCGGGCTCGCCGGCCGCGAGTTGCGTGATGAAGCCGGCCTCGGCCTCGCGCCAGCGGCGCTGCTGCTCCGGCGACAGCGACAGGTAGCGCGCCAGCCCCGGAAAGTCGTCCGCAGCCCGCACCGCGTGGGGTGCAGCCACCTGCATGAAACTGCGATAGCCGAGCGCCGCGATCACCCCCAGATTGACGAGCAGCGACAGAATCAGCGCCAGGCGCAACGCCAAGGCCTTCATCGCGGCGCTCCCCGCAGCGCGCCAGGGCGCGCGAGGCAGCCACCACTGCCGGCGCACAGGCTGCCCGGCGCGTCCGCGTCGAACACGGCCAGCGCGCCGAACCGGGGCGCGGCCACGCTGCCCGCGCCGGCCGTCAGGCCCATCCCCATGAAGAGGCCCAGCGACAGTGCGGCCCCCGCACCCAGCCCGATCGGTATGAGTTGGAGCCAGCGACGGCTTGGCGGCCGTGAAGCACGCGATCTCGGCGCAGCCGCGAGCCGGTTGCCGATCACGGCCGAAAGATCGAAACCGAGCCGCTCGTCGGGCAGGCTGCGCAGCCCGTCGCGCAGCGCGCCGAGCTTCATCAGCATCGCACTGCAACGCTCGCAGCCCGCGAGGTGCGCCTGCAACTGCGCGCGCTCGGCCACGCTCAGTTCGTCGTCGAGATAGGCCGAAACATCGATCGTCCTCGGGCAGGATTCACCCATCGTTACGCTCCCCGGTTGCAGCGGCATAGCGGTCGAGCAGCGCCGCGCGGGCGCGGGCGATGCGCGACTTGACCGTGCCTTCCTGGATCTGCAGTGCCGCCGCGATGTCCGCGTACGACAGTTGCTCGATCTCGCGCAGCAGCAGGACTTCCCGATGCTCCGGCGGCAACTGGCGCAACGCAGCGTCGAGCAACCCCAGGCGCTGGCGCTGGTCGAGCTGCTCCTCGGGCGTCGGCGGCGGCGCGGCGAAGACCGCATCGTCTTCGATTGGGACGAACTGCAGCGTCTCGCGCCGGCGCAGCAGGTCCAGCGCGCCATTGCGCGCGATCTGGAACAGCCAGGTGCGGAACTGCGCCTGCGGCTGCCAGCGCGGCAGCGCCTGCCATGCCTTGATGAAGGTGTCTTGGGTCAGGTCCATAGCTTCGTCGCGCGATCCCGTCATCCGCAGCACGAAGCGGAAGACGCCGTCCTGGTGCCGGCGCACCAACTCGCCGAACGCCCGTTGGTCGCCGTCGCGAGCCCTGTGCGCCAGCAGGTTGTCTTGCGCCGTCATCAATCCCGACAGACTCCCCTCCAGCACCACGACACCCGCTTGAACGAGCGCCGCGCGCAAATGTTCCCTCCGTGATCCGGGGCGATGGTAAGCCGGACCGGCGGCGAGCGCCGTTGCTGCGTTGCATGCGGACGCCGTGGGGCCCGGATCGAGCCGGACGGGCGCCAGCGTCAACCTGCGCTCGAGGCTGCGGGCCAGCGCACTTCGCCGCGGGCGTCAGCGTGGGTCGCCTACCAGAACGCCCAGTTTGCGGTCCGCACGACCCAGAGTCCGAGCACGAGGTTCGTCACCGCGTGCGCGATCACCGCGACCCACAGCTTGCCGGTCTGGCGGTACAGCAGCGCGTAGGCGAGACCGGCGACGGCGGCGGCCAGCCACAGCGTGTGCGCGAGGACGAAGACGAAGGTCGACAGCACGATTGCCCGCACGCCGACGCGGCGCGGATCGACCGCCTCGAAGACCGCGCTTTGCACCCAGCGCATCACGAACGAGCGCCAGAACAGCTCCTCCATCACCGGCACGACGAGCGACGCGCCGATCAGACGCACGGCGACGAGCGGCCAGACGAGCGCGCCGGCGGCATCGATCGGCACGAAGTGCGCGCTCGGTTCGCCCAGCACCATCCACGGCGCGTCGAGCACGATCCACAGGCCGAATACCGCAAGCCCGACGACGATCGCGAGTCCGAGCTCGCCGGCCGTCGGCCGGTTCTGGCGCGTCAGCTCGCCGTATTCGCGCCACCACCACAACAGCAGACCGCCGACCAGCAGCGTCGACAGGCCGTAGAGCCAGCGCAGGTCGATGCCGGTGTCGGCCGGCAGGTTGCCGCGCAGCGCGAGCAGCGCCATGAAGAGCAGGAACGGAATGATCCGCACATAGGCGGCGCGGCTGAGCGTGGCGAACATGGCGTTGCGTCGGTCGTGTGGCGCGCAGTATCGCCGCGCGGCCGGCTGCCGCGCGCTAGCGGCGCAGGGCTTTCTTCACGCTTTGCGTATGCTCGCCGAGCGCCGGCGCGGGTGAGCCGATGCGCCCGGGCGTCAGACCGAGCTTGGGGACGATGCCCGGCACGTCGAGCGCGAGCCCGCCCTGCGTCACGATGCGCAGGGTCATGCCGCGCGCGCGGTAGTGCGGGTCTTCGGCGATGTCCTTCGCGGTGTAGATGCGTCCGGCCGGCACCTGCGCCCCGTTCAGCGCGTCGAGCACGTCGGTCACTGTGCGCGCCGCCGTCCAGGCGCCGATCGCGGCGTCGATCTCGGCGACGCGCGCGACGCGCCCGGCGTTGCCGGCAAGCCCGGGGTCGGCGCCGAGGTCGTCGCGGCCGATCGCCGCCATCAGGCGGCGAAAGATCGAATCGCCGTTGCCGGCGACGAGCACATGGCCGTCGCGGCAGGCGTAGGCGTTGCTCGGCGCGATGCCGGGCAACGCCGATCCGGCCGGCTCGCGCACGACGCCGAACGCGCTGTACTCGGGTAGCAGGCTTTCCATGCAGTTGAAGACCGCCTCGTAGAGTGCCACGTCGACCACCTGGCCGCGGCCCTTCGGTGCGTCGGCACTCATGCTCTGGCTGCGGTGGTGGAGCGCCATCAGGACGCCGATCACGCCGTGCAGCGACGCGAGCGTGTCGCCGATGCTGACGCCGACGCGCACCGGCACCCGCCCCGGCTCGGCCGTCAGGTGGCGCAGCCCGCCCATCGCTTCGGC
>CAZVNC010000320.1:1735-3826 GCA_964628305.1 uncultured Ideonella sp. | reverse complement strand
CGCACCGCGTCCATGATGTTGGACTTGCCGCAGCCGTTCGGGCCGACGACGCCGACGAGCTGGCCGCGCAGTTGGAAGTTCGTGGGTTCGGCGAAGGACTTGAAACCGGACAGCTTGATCGAATTCAGGCGCATGGAGGCTTTGCCGGGGGCGCTCGCGGCGGGCGCCGCAGCGCGCTTTCAAGTCGTTGATCTGGTCGAGACAAGCCCCCGCTTTCGGGGGGCTTTCGAGGGCCACGATGATAGCATCCGCCCCTCGCCGGGCCGCTGTGTCCGGCATCCACGATCGACCCTCCGCAATGGCCAGAAACGACGCCCGCAAGGCCCCTGCAACCCGCGCCGCCAGACAGCGCGAAGCGCCCACGACGCCGCCTTCGGCGCCGAGCAAGGACCTGCACGTGTTCCCGAATCCGGCCCCCGAGCGCGACTACGCGATCCAGTTCCAGATTCCCGAGTTCACCTGCCACTGCCCGCTCACCGGTCAGCCGGACTTCGCGCACATCACGATCGACATGGTTGCCGATGCGCTGTGCGTCGAGCTGAAAAGCCTGAAGATGTACATGTGGAGCTACCGCAACGAGGGGGCATTCCACGAGAAGGTGACGAACGACATCCTCGCCGACATCGTGCGCGCCTGCGCCCCGCGCTTCATCCGCGTCAGTGCGCGCTGGTACGTGCGCGGTGGCATCTACACCCACATCGTCGCCGAGCAGCGCAAGAAGGGCTGGAAGCCGCAGCCGCGCGTGGACCTGCCGGCGCACGCGGTGCAGACCGGCTTGTCCTGAAACCGGCACGCTGCGCTCAGCCGCCGGCCGAGCGATAGACCAGATCGCGCAGCAGCAGCGACAGCGGCGCAAAGTAGGTGATGATCATCAGGCAGCCGAGCACCACCGCCACGAACGGCACGAGGTGCTTGAAGATGGCCTGCAGTGGAATCTTCGCCACCATGCAGGCGGCGAACAGATTGACGCCGAACGGCGGCGTGATCATGCCGAGCGCGAGATTGACGACCATGATGGTGCCGAAATGCACCGGGTCGATGCCGAAGTGGACCGCGATCGGCGTCAGGATCGGGGCGAGGACGACGATCGACGCCGAGGTCTCGATGAACATGCCGATCACGAACAGCGCGGCATTGACGCCGAGCAGGAAGAGCGCGGGGGTCTTCAGCGCCTCGACGAGCCACTCGCCGAGCATCGCGGGCACGTTGGCGCGCGTGATGAGGAAGCTGAACATGCCGGCGCAGGCGATGATCATCAGGATCACGGTCGAAGAGATCACCGACCGGCGCAGCACCCGAGCCAGGTCGGCGACGCTGATTTCACGATAGATCAGCATGCCCACGATCACCGCATAGAACACGGCGACGACGGACGCCTCGGTCGGCGTGAACACGCCGCCGTAGATGCCGCCGAGGATGATCACCGGCATCAGGAGCGCGAGGGCCGCGCGGCGGGTCGACTCGAGGAGCGGCACGCGGCCTTCGCGATCGAGCTTGCCGTAGCCCTTGATCCGCGCCCACACCAGCACGGTGACGATCAGCACGCCGCCGATCAGCAGGCCCGGGCCGACCCCGGCGATGAACAGTTCGGCGACCGAGACGTCGGCCGAGATGCCGTACAGGATCATCGGGATCGACGGCGGAATGATGACGCCGAGTTCGGCCGACGTCGCCTGCAGCGCCGCGGCGAAGCTCACCGGGTAGCCGTGCTTGACCATGGCCGGGATCAGGATCGCGCCGATCGCAAACGTCGTCGCGACGCTCGAGCCGGACACGGCGGCGAAGATCATGCACGTCAGCACGCAGGTGGCGGCCAGGCCGCCTTGCACGCCGCCGACGATCGACTTGGCGAATTCGACCAGCCGCGCCGAGATGCCGCCGCTCTCCATCAGGTTGCCGGCGAGAATGAAGAACGGAATCGCCGCGAGCGGGTATTTGTCGAGCGACGTGAACATCTGCTGGCCGACGATCAGCAGCGACGCGCCGTCGCTCGACAAGATGCCGACGATGCTGCCCATGCCGATCGCGACCGCGATCGGAACGCTCAGTGCGAACAGCACGAGCATGGTGGTGAGCATGATCGAGGACATC
>CAZVNC010000320.1:0-1635 GCA_964628305.1 uncultured Ideonella sp. | reverse complement strand
CTATTGCGCGCTCTCGAGCTCGCTGCGCTGCGGATCGAAGAAGTGGGCGACGACGGCGAGCATGCTGAAGCACGCGCCGAGCGGCACCGCGAGATACGCCCACGAAATCGAAATGCCCATGCCGGCGAGGTTCTGGAAGCGGATGCGCCACGTGACCTCGAACCCGGCCCAGGCGACGACGATCAGGAAGGCGAGCGTGATGAGCGTGATCAGCCCCTCGAGCACGACCCGCGAGCGGCCGCTGCACAGGCGGTAGAGCACATCGATCGAAACCAGCGCGCCCTCGCGGAAGGTCGCGACCATGCCGAAGTAGACCATCCAGATCAGCGAGGTCCGGGTCGCGACCTCGGTCCAGTCGGCCGGGTTCTCGAACACGAAGCGCGCCAGAACCTGATAAAGGCCCAGGCAACTCGCCAGCGCCAACAGCGCCAGTGCAAGCCCCGTGACGACGGAAGTCAGCCGATGCTCGAAGCGCAGGAAGGCGGTCAGCATTGGCCGGTGCAGCGCGTCGCGGGGAAGGTTCGGCGTCGGTCTGCCGCCGCGATCAGTACTTGAAGTTGCGGATCTTGTCGATGTTGGCCTGACCGAACTTCTTCGCGTACTGGGTGTACGCAGGGCCGAGTTGGGCCTGGAACTTCGAGGCGTCGATTTCGGTGTCGACCTGCATGCCCTGCTTCCTCAGTTCGGCGACGCCCTTTTGCTCGACGTCGTCGACGTACTTGCGCATCGCCACCTTGCCCGCCTCGGCGGCGCCGAGGAAGGCCTTCTTGTCCGCCGCCGACAGCGCGTCCCAGTCCTTCGGCGCCATCAGGAACAACGTCGGCGAATAGACGTGGCGCGTCAGCGAAAGGTACTTCTGCACCTGCGACAGCTTGGCCGAGACGATCACCGAGATCGGGTTCTCCTGGCCGTCGATCGTGTGCTGCTGCAGCGCCGGGATCACTTCGGGCCACGCCATCGGCGTCGGCAGTGCACCAAGCACCTTGAACGCCTCGATGTGGACCGGGTTCTCCATCGTGCGGATCTTCAGGCCCTTCAGGTCCTCGGGCGTCGCGACCTGGCGCTTGCTGTTGGTCAGATCGCGAAAGCCCTGTTCACCCCAGCCGAGGGCGACCAGGCCGTGCGACGGGAACTTGGCCAGAATGTCGGCGCCGATCGGGCCGTCGAGCACGGCGCGCGCGTGCTCCGGGCTCTTGAACAGGAACGGAATGTCGGTGATGCCGACTTCGGGCACGAAATTGCTGACCGGTCCGGTCGAGACGCTGACGAGGTCGAGCGTGCCGAGCTGCACCTGCTCGATCGTCTCGCGCTCGCCGCCGAGCGCGCTGTTCGGGAACTGTTGAATCTGATAGCGGCCGTTGGTGAGTTCGGTCAGCTTCTCGGCGAACGCCTTCGCCCCCGCACCGTAGTGCGATTCGGGACTCAGCGCGTAGCCCATCTTCAGCACGGTGGGGCTTTGTGCAAGTGCGAACGTGGATGCACCGAGCGCGAGAACGAGCGCGGCGGCGAGACGAATCAGCTTCATGAGGTGCTCCATCGGGGAACTTGAATCCGGGCCGAAAGGCCGGGCCGGCGCGAAAACTCGGGTCGATTCTATTTCGCAGCCCGGGCCGGGCGGCACGCGTCCCCACGCCA
>CAZVNC010000319.1:0-3830 GCA_964628305.1 uncultured Ideonella sp. | reverse complement strand
CAGGGCCGGATTCGGTGTCAGGTCGCGCGTCAGTTCGCGCAGACGCTCGAACGGGTAGCGGTGCAGCGTTCCGAGGAGCGGATTCATCGCGTCGATTATCGGCGCGGCCGATGCCGGCTCCGACGCAAGCTCGAACTTACGAAGCGAACGGTCCGCCGTGCAGACGCATGCCGGGCTTGATACCGCGCTTGGCGAACCAGCCCTGGTTCATCTCGAGCGCATAACGCACCGGCTTGGCCGCGCAGTGCGAATCGGTGGTCTGTGGCGCCATGTCCTCGATGTTGACGACCGTGCCGTCGTCGGCGATGAACGCGATCGACAGCGGCAGCATCGTGTTGCGCATCCAGAAGCAGTGCGCGAACGGCGCCGCAAAGGCGAACAGCATGCCGGCGTTGGGCGCCATCTCCTTGCGAAACATCAGCCCCGTTGCGCGTTCGTCGGCACTCTCGGCAACTTCGGCCACGATCACATGGATGCCTGCGTTGAGGCGGATCGACGGCAAGGGCGGCTGGGCTTCGCTCTGCGCCGCGCAGGGCGCGGCAAGCAGCGCTGACGCGAGCGCGCCGGCAAGCGCGAGGGTGCGCGGCGGGGCGAGTTTCATGGTGCGGATCGAATAGTGGATCGCTTAGAGTAACGCATGCCTTGCGATCCATCCGTCCCGATCGTCTTCGGCGTGCGCAGAGCATGAGCGCAGACCTGTCGGCGGCCTGGCCGCAACGGCGGCTGGCGGCACCCGGGGCGCTCGCGCCGGGCGTTGCCGCGGCGCTCGACGACGAGGCGGCACTGGCCGGCAGCACGCGCTGGCGCACGCGCGAGGATGGCGGGCGCGAAGGCGAGACGCTGTTCGCGATCGAGGGCATCTACTGTGCCGCCTGCGCGGGCATCATCGAGTCCGCATTGCGTGTCGTTCCCGGCGTCGCGCAAGCCGAAGTCAATGCCGCGAGCCGGCGCCTGCAGGTGCGCTGGGATCCGCAGCGCATCCCCTTGTCGGCGCTCGTCGAGGCGGTGCAGCGCGCCGGCTATCGCGCACTGCCCGCGCAGCGCGAGGACGCACACAGCGCGCTGCGCAAGGAGGCGCGCACCGCCCTGTGGCGCTTGTTCGTCGCCGGCTTTTGCATGATGCAGGTGATGATGCTCACGCTGCCGGTGTACGTCGCAGCGCCGGGCGAGATCGCACCCGACCTGCTCGCGCTGCTGCGCTGGGCGACGTGGATGCTGACGCTGCCGGTGATGCTCTTTTCCGCCGGCCCGTTCTTCGGCGGCGCGTGGCGGGCGCTGCGGCAGCGGCGGATCGGCATGGACGTGCCGGTCGCGATCGGCATCGCCGTCACCTTCATCGCCGGCACCGGCGTCACCTTCGACCCCGGCGGACGATTCGGCACCGAGCCCTATCTCGATTCGCTGACGATGTTCGTCACCTTCCTGCTCGCCGGGCGCTGGCTCGAGTTGCGCGCCCGCGCGCGCAGCACCGAAGCGCTCGACGCCTTGCTGCTGCGCATGCCCGACAGCGTCGAGCGCTTCGATGCCGACGGCGCGACGCGCACGGTGGCGACGGCGCGGCTGCGCGTCGGCGACCGCATCCGGGTCGCGGCGGGGCAGGCCTTCCCCGGCGACGGCACGCTGCTCGAGGGCCGCACCCAGGTCGACGAGGCGATGTTGTCGGGCGAATCGCGGCCACTCGAGCGCGCGCCGGGCGATGCCGTCATCGGCGGCAGCCTGAACCTCGGCGCGCCGGTCGTCGTCGCACTCGGCGCGCTCGGTGACGGCACGCGCTACGCGCAGATCGTCGATCTCGTCTCGCGCGCGCTGACAGAACGGCCGGCTATGGTGCGCGCAACCGATCGCATTGCCGGGCCGTTCCTCTGGACCGTGCTCGCGCTTGCCGCGGCGGCGGTCGCGGTGTGGAGCGTGATCGATCCGCCGCGCGCGCTGTGGGTCGGCGTCGCGGTGCTGATCGTCACCTGCCCGTGCGCGCTGTCGCTCGCCGCGCCGGCGGCGCTGCTGAGCGCCGCCGGCGCGCTCGCCAGGCGCGGCGTGCTGGTGCAGCGCCTGGATGCGTTCGAAAGCCTGGCACGCAGCGACGTCGCGTGCTTCGACAAGACCGGTACGCTGACCGAGGATCGCCTCGTGCTCGCCGACACTCGTCTGCCCGCCGCTGCGGACGGCGAGGGCTTGAAATCGCGCGCGGCGTCTTTGGCGGCCCTGTCGCGCCATCCGCTGTCGGTAGCACTCGCCGCCGCATTGCCTGCCGCGCAGCACGCCTGGCGCGAGGTTCGGGAGCTTCCGGGGCAGGGCATCGAAGCGATCGACGAGTCCGGCCGGCGTTGGCGGCTCGGGTCGCCGGGCTGGACCGGCGTTGCGAGTGCGCCTGTCGGCAGGCCGACGGTCTGCCTGGCGCCGGCCGACGCCGCGGGGCACGAGCAGGCGTGCTTCGAGTTCGACGAGGCGTTGCGCGACGATGCAGTCGAGGCGCTTGCCTCGTTGCGCACCCAGGGCATGGCGTTGCGGCTGCTCTCGGGCGACGCGTCGGCCAGCGTGCAGGCACTGGCGGCGAAAGTCGGGATCGCCGAAGTGCGCGGCGACGCCAGTCCGCAGGACAAGCTCGATGCACTGGCGCGCTGGCAGCGCGATGGCCACGGCGTGCTGATGGTCGGCGATGGCCTGAACGACGCGCCGGTGCTGGCGCGCGCCGACGTCTCGTTTGCCCTCAGCCACGGCAGCGCACTCGCGCAGCAGCGTTCTGACTTCATCGTGCTTGGCAGCCGGCTCGCCGAAATTGCGGCAACGCGCGCCCGGGCCGTGCGCACGATGCGCATCGTGCGTAAGAATCTGTTATGGGCCGCGATGTACAACGCGGTTTGTGTTCCGCTCGCTCTCGTCGGCTGGCTGCCGGCGTGGGCGGCGGGTGCGGGCATGGCGGGGAGTTCGCTCGTCGTCGTGCTCAATGCGCTGCGGGCCGGGCGGTGAGGCGAGCGATGCAGCGCGCTGCAGTCTCGGCGGAGTGATGAATCGAAGTTGACGCATGGAAAGCCTGTACCTGCTGTTGCCGATGTCCGTGTTGCTCGTGCTGGCGCTGATCGGCCTGTTCGCCTGGGCGTTGCACGCGGGCCAGTTCGACGACCTGGAGCGCGAGGGACTGCGCGTGCTCGAAGAAGACGACGAATTGAGCGGCCCGGTGGCAAGCAGCGTTGTGCCGCAGCCACACTCTTCGTCGCTTGACTGCACTCAAGATTCCGGCAATCCCCATGCACATAATGTGGCATTGAAAGAAAGAACGAGGAGCCATCGATGAGAGATCCGTCACCGGCAGCACCGGTCTACAACGACCGCGTCGTCACGCAGTTCGCGATCGCGGCCATCGTCTGGGGTGTGGTCGGCATGCTGGTCGGCGTGATCGTCGCCTCCCAGCTCGCCTGGCCCGAGTTCCTCGGTGGCGTTTCGTGGCTCAGCTATGGGCGGTTACGTCCGCTGCACACGAACGCGGTCATCTTCGCGTTCGGCGGTTGCGCGCTGTTCGCCACCTCGTACCATGTCGTGCAGCGCACCTGCCAGGTGCGGCTGTTCGCGCCCTGGCTCGCCGAGGCGACCTTCTGGGGCTGGCAGATCGTGATTGTGGCGGCGGCGATCTCGCTGCCGATGGGCTACACGCAGAGCAAGGAGTACGCCGAGCTCGAGTGGCCGATCGATCTGCTGATCGCCGTCGTCTGGGTCGCCTACGCGATCGTCTTCTTCGGCACGATAGGCAAGCGCCGCGTGCGCCACATCTACGTCGCAAACTGGTTCTTCGGCGCCTACATCCTGACGATCGCGCTGCTGCACATCGTCAACAG
>CAZVNC010000318.1:730-3841 GCA_964628305.1 uncultured Ideonella sp. | reverse complement strand
TCCTCCAGCATCGTCATCGAACCGGTCGGGCACTCCTTGACGCAGATGCCGCAGCCCTTGCAGTAGTCGGTCAGCACGATGTAGCGGCCGGCCTCGGACGCTTCGGCGCGGCGGATCGCGAGATCGGGGCAGTAGTGCAGGCAGTTGTCGCAGGCGATGCACAGCCCGCACGAGAAGCAGCGCTCGGTCTCGGCGAGTGCCGCTTCGAGTTCGAGGCCGAGCTGCACCTCGGCGCCGCTCGCCAGGCGTTCATCGACCGGCCGATGCGTCTCGGCCACCCGCGCCTGCTTCGGGTAGTAGTAGGTCGCAATGTTGCCGAGGCCGACCACGGCGGGCTCGCCGCCGTCGGCCGCCGCGCCGTCTTCGCGCAGCCGGTGCGCGATCGCAATCGCGGCGCGCTTGCCCATGCCGATCGCCTCGGTCACGAAGCGCGCCATGCTCGCGACGTCGCCGCCGGCCCAGACCCGCTCGTCGCTCGTGGCCTGCTGCGAGTCGACGCCGAGCAAGGCGCCGTTCACGGCGAGGCTGGCGCCGATGGCGTCGAGTTCCGGGGCCTGCCCGATCGAGACGACGATCGCATCCGCAGCGAGCGTGAACTCGCTGCCGGGCAGGCGCGTGAGCGTGAACTGGCCGCGCAGCGCGCCCGGCTCGAAGCGCACGCGCACGCAATCGAGCGCGACGCTGCCGTCGGCGCGCGGCGCCGCCGCGTCGAGCATCGCGCCGGCGACGATCGAGACGCCCTCTTCCAGCGCCTCGGCCACCTCCTCACGCTGCGCCGGCATCTGGTGCGCCGCCTCGAGCGCGAGGATCGTCACCTCGTGCCCGGCGCGGCGTGCGCTGCGCGCCGCATCCAGCGCGGCGCTGCCGCCGCCGATGACGACGATGCGTTTGCCGAGTGCCGGCGGCGCGCCAACGTTGGCGCGCGCCAGATACTCGGCGCCGTCGAGCCACCACGCGGCGCCGGCCGGCAATTGCGGCAGGCGCTTAGCACGCCGCGCGCCGGTCGCGATGTAGACCGCATCGTGGGTGCGGCGCAACGCGGCGAAGTCGTCTGCCGTCGCCAGCGTGTGGCCGCACCTGACCTCGATGCCGAGCGCGAGGATCGCGCCGATCTCGGCGTCCAGCACCTCGCGCGCGAGGCGGTAGGCCGGAATGCCGTAGCGCATCAGGCCGCCGAGTTCGGGCTGCGCTTCGTAGATCGTGACCTTGAAGCCGCGGCGGCGAAGCTGGAACGCGGCCGAAAGCCCGGATGGCCCGCCGCCAACGACCGCGACGTGCTGCCCGTATTCGATCTCCGGCGCGGCGTAGGCCCAGCCGTGTTCGATCGCGAGGTCGCCGACCGTGCGCTCGAGCTTGCAGATTGCGAGTGGCGCGTCGAACCCACCCCGGTTGCACGCCGTCTCGCAGGGGTGGTGGCAGATGCGCCCGGCAACGGCCGGGAACGGGTTGTGGCGCGCCAGCACGTCCCACGCGGCGCGGAAGTCGCGCTTGCGCGCCAGGCCGATCCACTCCGCGATGTCGCCGTTCACCGGGCATGCCTGGTGGCACGGCGAAGGCGCATCGATGTAGTGCGGCAGCGCCGCGCGCCAGGTGCCGGTCTTGACCGCCTCGGTGCTGCCGGTGGTCCAGATCGCAGGGATGGGTTGCGGTGCGTTCATGCGGCGGCGGCCTCCAGTTGGGCGTGGACCGTGCGATAGCCCTCGACACAGGCGGCGACGTTCTCGGCCTGCAGCTTGGGCGTCTGCTCGCGCAGCACGTGCTCGAGCGTCTCGAGCGGCGGATCGCCGACCGCGCGCGCGAGCGCGCCCAGCAGCGCCGAGTTGACGATCCGCCCGAGCCCGGCGCGGCGCGAGATCGCCAGGCCGTCGACCGGGATCACGCGATAGCCCGGCATCACCTTGGCGAACTCATCCGCGCTGCGCGCCGAGTTGACGACGATCAGCGTGTCGGCGCGCGCCGCGGCAAGCAGCCGGCCTTCGAGCAGGCTGGCGTCGAAGCACAGGATCGCGTCGGCCTGCTCGATGTCGCAGCGCAGCCGCACCGGCTTGTCGTCGACCCGGATGAACGAACTCACCGGCGTGCCGCGCCGTGCCCCGCCATAGCTCGCGAAGGCCTGCACCTGCCGCCCTTCGGCGAAGTACACGGCCGCGAGCAGGTTGCCCGCGGTCTGCGCGCCCTGGCCGCCGCGGCCCTGGACGATGATCTGCAACATCGCTTGGCTCCCCGCGCTACGCGCGTAGCGTCTGAAGTCTGGCTACTCCTGGAAGGCGCGCACGACGACCGGCTCGAGCTTTCAACGCTTGGGCAGGACGGCGGTCGCCTCGAGTTCGATCTTGCCCGGGTTGTCGAGCAGGTCGGCGACGAAGATCATGCTCATCGCCGGGTAGTGGTTGCCGATCAGCTCGCGCCAGATCGCGCCCAGTTGACGGCGCGCCGCCATGTAGGCCGGCTTGTCGCAGCAGTAGGCCGTCATGCGGCAGATGTGGCGCGCCTCGCCGCCCGCCTCCTTCAGCACCGCGAGGATGTTCAGCAGCGCCTGGCGGAACTGCGGCACGATGTCCTCGGACTCGAAAATCTGCTGTGCATTCCAGCCGACCTGGCCGGCGACGAAGACGATCCGGCCTTCGGCCTCGATGCCGTTGGCGTAACCGATCGGGGCCTTCCAGCCTTCGGGAAGTAGCACGTTCATTCGCGATTCCTTGTGATGAGTGTTGGCTCGAAATCCTGCAGCGGGCGCCCGCCCCCCGGCACGCCGCGCGCAACGCCGGGGCGATGGGAAAGCGGGTCGAATCAGTCGATGTAGCGCGGCGGATCCGGGTCGTTCTCCCAGTCGCGATCCGGTTGCGGCACCTTCTTCATCCAGGCCTTGACGAGTTCGACATGCTCGGCCTCCTCGGCCTGCAGCTCGAGCGCCTTGGCGCGCACTTCCTCGTTCGTCGCTGCCGCGGCGAGTTCGCCGAAGAAGGCCTCGGCGCGCTGCTCGGCGGCCAGCGCGAGTTGCAGCGCGTGCCACGGCTGCATCAGGTAGTGCACCGAATCGATGGACGGCGCCTCGGGCGAATCGAAGCCGGCCCAGCGCACGCCCTGCAGCGCAAGCACCGGCGGCTCCTT
>CAZVNC010000318.1:0-720 GCA_964628305.1 uncultured Ideonella sp. | reverse complement strand
AGCCCATCTGGTCCATGATCTCCTGCGCGTGCTTGGTCTCGTAGCCCGCCATGGTGCGAAACATCGCCGCCACTTCGCCGTTGTTGTGCGTCTCCATCTGGTCGGCGAAGTCGGTGTAGCGCTCGATCGCGTCGCGCTCCATCGCCAGCGCATGGAGCATGAACTCCTCGAGCGTCGCCGGCACGTGCACGGCGTGGACCCCGGTTGTCGTCTCGGCGCTCACAGTGCGAACTCCGCTTCGATCTCGGCCACCGTGTTGCGCTGCGGCTTGCCGCCGACCGGATACGGCGTGCGCTCGCCGGCGTAGAGGACGCCGATGTTGAAGCCGTCGTCCGTCATGATGCGGCGCGCCGCGCGCGCCGGATCGTTCGTCGGCCCGACGGTGGCGGGATGGACCTTCTCCTTCCACTCGCGCTGCTCGGGCCGGAACGTGACGCACGGGCTCATGACCTCGATGAACGAGAAGCCCGGATGCTGGATCCCCTGCGCGATCATCTGCGCCGTGCCGTGCTGGTCGCCGGAGTAGGCGCGGGCGACGAAGTTCGCGCCCGAGGCGAGTGCGATCACGAGCGGGTGATACGAACGGATGCCGGTGCCGCCGGGCGAGAGCTTGTTGTCCCAGTCGGGCTCGGTGGTCGGCGACGCCTGGCCCTTGGTCATGCCGTAGACGTGGTTGTCCATCACGATGTAGGTCATGTCGACGTTGCGCCGGCAGGCGTG
>CAZVNC010000317.1:0-3861 GCA_964628305.1 uncultured Ideonella sp. | reverse complement strand
CTGGCGCCCGGCGGCGATGCCGGCGACGAAGGCCTGCGGCGTGAGCCCCGCCTTCTCGGCCGCGATCATGATCGGCGCGCCGTGTGCGTCGTCGGCGCCGACGAAGTGCACCTGGTGTCCGTTCATGCGCTGGAAGCGCACCCAGATGTCTGCCTGGATGTACTCCATCACGTGGCCGATGTGAAACGGCCCGTTCGCGTACGGCAGCGCGGTGGTGACGAAGAGCGTGCGGGTCATTGCGTCTGACGCACGCGCGCTGCGCTGCGTCTGCGATCGGGAAGGGTGGATTCTAGGAGCCAGTCCGCATTCATCGTTCCCGGTCGATCCGTTTCAGGGTCGATGCCGACGGCCCGATGAGCCGGCGCGGCCGGATGCCAGCTCGTGGGCGGCTATGCGCGGCAGGCGAGACACATAGCGTGTATCAATCACAGATATGGCGTCAATCAATTGTACAAATGCTGCACTGCACCCAAAATGAACCCCGTCGACGCTTTCGACGCTTTCACTCAACTTCAATCAAGGATGCAACGCCATGTCGCTCGTCAACACCCAAGTCAAGCCCTTCAAGGCCACCGCCTACCAGAACGGCAAGTTCATCGAAGTCACCGAAAAGTCGCTGCAAGGCAAGTGGAGCGCGTTCGTGTTCTACCCGGCCGACTTCACCTTCGTCTGCCCGACCGAGCTGGAGGACTTGGCCGACAACTACGCCGCGTTCAAGGATCTCGGCGTGGAGGTCTACGGCATCTCCACCGACACCCACTTCGCGCACAAGGCGTGGCACGACACGTCGGACGCGATCAAGAAGGTCAGGTACCCGCTGATCGGCGACCCGACCGGGACCATCACGCGCAACTTCGAGGTGATGATCGAGGAAGAAGGCCTGGCGCTGCGCGGCACCTTCCTGATCAACCCGGAAGGCGTGATCAAGACTGCCGAGATCCACGACAACGGCATCGGCCGCGATGCGACCGAGCTGCTGCGCAAGGTCAAGGCCGCCAAGTACGTCGCCGCCCACCCGGGCGAAGTCTGCCCGGCCAAGTGGCAGGAGGGTGCTGCGACGCTCACGCCGTCGCTCGACCTCGTCGGCAAGATCTGACGCGCTGACCCCATCCACCCCGCCCGGCCGGCCCATGCGGCCCGGGCGGGCGTGGCCTTACCAACTCGAACTCAATCTGGAGAACGGCATGCTCGATGCAAACCTCAAGGCCCAGCTCAAGGCCTATCTGACACGCCTGCAGCGACCGATCGAACTCGTCGCGTCGCTCGACGACCGCGCCGCGTCGCGCGAGATGCGCGAACTGCTGGAAGAGATCGTCACGCTGAGCGACAAGATCGCGCTTCGCCTGGATGGCGACGACGCGCGCCGGCCATCGTTTTCGATCGGCGCCGTTGGCCAGCAGAGCGGTCTGCGCTTCGCCGCGATCCCGATGGGACATGAGTTCACATCGCTCGTGCTTGCGCTGCTGCAAAGCGGCGGGCACCCGCCGAAGCTCGACGACGACACCATCGAGCAGATCAAGGCGCTCGGCGCCGACGACGGCAGCGAGTTCGTGTTCGAAACCTACATGTCGCTGACCTGCCACAACTGTCCCGACGTGGTGCAGGCCTTCAACCTGATGGCGGTGCTGAACCCGCGCGTGCGCCATGTGGCGATCGACGGCGGGCTGTACCAGGACGAGGTCGAATCGCGCCAGATCATGGCCGTGCCGACGGTCTTCCTGAACGGCAAGCCCTTCGGCTCGGGCCGGATGGAGATCGGCGAAATCCTCGCCAAGGTCGATACCGGCAAGGCCGCGCGCGACGCCGCACGTCTGGGCACGCGCGAACCCTTCGACGTGTTGATCGTGGGCGGCGGACCGGCCGGAGCGGCGGCGGCCGTCTATGCGGCGCGCAAGGGCATCCGCACCGGCCTGGTGGCGGAGCGGCTGGGTGGACAGACGCTCGATACGATGGGCATCGAGAACTACATCTCGGTGCTCGAGACGCAGGGGCCGAAGTTCGCCGCCGCGCTGGAAGCGCATGCGCGCGCCTACGAGGTCGACCTCATGACCGGCCAGCGCGTTGCCGCGCTCGAGGCGGCGGCCGAGCCGGGCGGGAAAATCAAGGTCGTGCTGGAGAACGGCGCCGTGCTGCAGGGCCGGGCCGTGATCCTTTCGCCGGGTGCACGCTGGCGCACGGTCGACGTGCCCGGCGAGGCCGAGTACCGCAACAAGGGCGTCGCCTACTGCCCGCATTGCGATGGCCCGCTGTACAAGGGCAAGCGCGTTGCAGTGATCGGCGGCGGCAACTCGGGCGTCGAGGCGGCGATCGACCTTGCTGGCGTAGTCGAACACGTGACCGTCCTCGAATTTGCCGAGACGCTGAAGGCCGATGGCGTGTTGCTGAAGAAGCTCCGCAGCCTGCCCAACGTGACGGTGCATGCCAACGCGCAGACGACCGAGATCACCGGCGACGGCCAGAAGGTCACCGGCCTGCGCTTCACCGATCGCGCCAGCGGTGCGTCGCACCTTGTCGAACTGGCCGGCGTGTTCGTGCAGATCGGCCTGGTGCCGAACACCGAATGGCTGAAGGGCCGCATCGAGCTGTCGCGCCATGGCGAGATCATCATCGACTCCAAGGGCGCGACCAGCCTGCCCGGCGTGTTCGCGGCCGGCGACGCGACGACCGTCCCGTTCAAGCAGATCGTGATCGCTGCCGGCGACGGCGCAAAGGCAGCGCTGGCGGCCTTCGACTACCTCGTGCGCAACTGATATCGCGGGGCCACGGGCGCGTGCCTGCCTCGGGGCCGGCACGCGCCTTGGCGCGTCCGCGTTGGGGACAAATGTGCTGCGCTAGACTGCCGCGAGACTCATTCGCACCTCGACCCAACTTCCAACCCGGCCCGCGCACCCATGTCCGTCACCCAACAAGCCCTGCTCCAGGCACTCGCCAAAGTCGTCGACCCGAACACCGGGCGGGACTTCGTCTCGACCGACCAACTGCAGAACCTGCGCGTCGAGGACGGCGACGTCGCCTTCGACATCGAACTCGGCTATCCGGCCAAGAGTCAGATGGCGGCGTTGCGCAAGGAATTGATTGCCGCCGCGCGCAGCGTCGCCGGTGTGCAGAACGTCAGCGTCAACCTGTCGACGAAGATCATCGCCCACTCGGTGCAGCGCGGCGTGCAGTTGCTGCCGAAAGTGAAGAACATCGTCGCCGTGGCCTCCGGCAAGGGCGGCGTCGGCAAGAGCACGACGGCGGTGAACCTCGCGCTAGCGCTCGCCTCCGAGGGTGCGCGCGTCGGCATGCTCGACGCCGACGTCTACGGACCGAGCCTGCCGACGATGCTCGGCTGCACCGGCCGGCCCGAAAGCGCCGACGGCAAGACGATGGAGCCGCTCGAGAACTACGGCGTGCAGGTGATGTCGATCGGCTTCATGGTCGATGCCGACAACCCGATGATTTGGCGCGGCCCGATGGCGACGCAGGCACTCGAGCAACTGCTGCGCCAGACGAACTGGGCCGAGCTCGACTACCTGCTCGTCGACATGCCGCCTGGCACCGGCGACATCCAGCTCACGCTCAGCCAGCGCGTGCCGCTGACCGGCGCGGTGATCGTGACGACGCCGCAGGACATCGCGCTGATGGACGCCAAGCGCGGCCTGAAGATGTTCGAGAAGGTCGGCGTGCCGATCCTCGGCATCGTCGAGAACATGGCGATCCACGTCTGCACGAACTGCGGCCACGCCGAGCACGTGTTCGGCGCGGGCGGCGGCGAGCGGATGGCGAAGGACTACGGCGTCGAATACCTCGGTGGCCTGCCGCTCGACATCCGCATCCGCGAGCAGACCGACTCCGGCCGCCCGACGGTGGTCGCCGAGC
>CAZVNC010000316.1:0-3876 GCA_964628305.1 uncultured Ideonella sp. | reverse complement strand
CCTGCACCGCAAGCCAAGGCGGCGACACCGCCGCCGGCACCGGCGCCCGCGCCCGCGCCCGCCGCCGTCCCGGAACCGCGCAAGGCCGTCTCCGCGCCGACCCCGTCCGACTCGTATCGCGTGAAGCGTGGCGACACGCTTTCTGGCATTGCCGCCCAGACGCAATCGGAAGGCGTTTCACTCGATCAGATGCTTGTCGCGCTGTATCGCGCGAATCCGCAAGCCTTCGTCAGCGAGAACATGAACCGGCTGAAGGCCGGCGCGGTGCTCAATGTGCCGCAGGCCGACGCGGTAAAGGCGATACCGAACGCCGAGGCACAGCAGGTGATCCAGGCGCAAAGCGCGGACTTCAACGCCTATCGGCAGCGCCTGGCCGGTGCGGCCGCCGCGGCGCCCGAAAGCGGCACGCGCCAGGCCAGCGGCAAGGTGCAGGCCGCGGTCGAGGATCGCACCCAGGCCGGCGCGCCGGCGCCCGACAAGCTGATGCTGAGCAAAGGCGACATCAAGGCTTCGGCACCCGAAGACCGCCTGTCCAAGGAGCGCGAGGCGAAGGACGCCGCCACGCGCGCCGCGGAACTGAAGAAGAACGTCGACGATCTGCAAAAGCTCGCCGCAGCTACCTCCGCCAAGCCGGCCGTCGCGCCGACGCCGGCCGCGCCGGCCGCCGCCTCGGCGCCCGCACCTGCCACCGCGATCGTCGCCATGGCGCCGGAAGCGGCGCCGGCTCCCGCCTCGGCGCCAGTGCCCGAGGCTGCGGCCTCGGTTGCAGTTGCGGCCGCGGCCTCGGCGGCCCCTGCAGCTGCGCCCGTCGCCAAGGCGTCTGCACCTGCCGCCAAGCCCGCCGCGGCGCCGGCCGCGCCGATGGACGAGGAACCCGGCCTGGTCGGAACCATGCTCGAGGACCCGATGGCACTCGGCGGTGCCGGCCTGATCGTCGCGTTGCTGGCCGGATTCGGCGTCTATCGCTTCCTCAAGCGCAAGGGCAAGGACAGCGGCGAGACATCGTTCCTCGAGAGCCGCCTGCAGCCCGACTCGTTCTTCGGCGTCAGCGGCGGCCAGCGGATCGACACGCGCGAAACCGCAGCGACCGGCACGCCGTCGTCGATGAGCTATTCGCTCAGCCAACTCGACGCGATCGGCGATGTCGATCCGGTGGCCGAGGCCGACGTTTACCTCGCCTATGGGCGCGACCTGCAGGCCGAGGAAATCCTGAAGGAGGCACTGCGCGCGCAGCCGGATCGGATGGCAATCCGCAGCAAGCTGCTCGAGGTCTATGCCAAGCGGCGCGACACGAAGGGCTTCGAACTGCTCGCGACGCAACTCTTCACGCTGACCGGCGGTCAGGGCGAGGACTGGAAGGGGGCGCAGGAACTCGGTGCGCAGATCGATCCCGACAACCCGCTTTACCAGCCCGGCGGAAAGCCGGCGTTGCCGCCGGGCGCCGACAGTCTGGCGCAGGAGCCGCTCGGCGCGAGCACGATGCCGCAGTCGGTGCTGCCGACGCCGTCGCAGTTCAACGCGATGGTGGCGACGTCCGCAGCGGCGGCAGCCGCCGCGGCGCCGGCTGTGCGCGAAGATCTCGATCTCGACCTCGACCTCGATCTGGGCCTTGACACAGCGCCGCCGCTGCCCGAGAAGACACAGCCCATGCCTCAGTCGCCGGAACCAGGGACGGCCGACGACTTGATGGCGTTCGATCTCTCACTCGATCCGCCGTCCGCACCCGAACCCGCCGCCGCGGCCCCGGCGCCGCAAGATCTGGGCATGGCCTTCGACCTCAGCGATATCTCGCTCGACCTCGATGCGCCCACATCTCCAGCGCCAGCGGCTGCTCCGGCGCCGCAGGCGGCCGAGCCGCCATCCTCTGGCGCCGATTCGCGCATCTCCGAGCTGCCCGCCCTCGAGGAGGACGGCGTCGACCCGTTCGAACGCAAGCTTGAACTGGCGGAGGAGTTCCGCCAGATCGGCGACATGGACGGCGCGCGCGAACTGCTGCAGGAAGTCATCGCCCGCGCGGAAGGCGCTGTACAGGTCAAGGCGCGCAGCATGTTGAACACGCTGACCTGAACAAGGTGACGGCGCCGCTGCGCGCACGGCGGCTGTCGGGAGGGCGGCGGTCGTGAGACTGGCGCTCGGTATCGGCTATCGGGGCCAGGCCTACCGAGGTTGGCAGAGCCAGCCGGGCGGGCAGACGGTGCAAGACAAGCTCGAGGCGGCGCTCTCGACGTTCGCCGATCGGCCGCTGCGCACGATGTGCGCCGGGCGCACCGACGCCGGCGTGCACGCGATCAACCAGGTCGTGCATTTCGACACCGACGCGCAGCGCGCGACGGCATCGTGGGTGCGCGGCGTGAATCGCTACCTGCCGGACGACATCGCGGTCCAATGGTGCGTGCCGGTCGGTGACGCATTTCATGCGCGCAACGCGGCGCTCGGCCGGCGCTACCGCTACATCGTGCTCGAATCGATGGTGCGTCCGGCGCTCGAGACCGGCTTCGTCGGCTGGGTCTTCCAGCCGCTCGACGCCCACGCGATGCGCGAGGCGGCGCTCGCGCTGATCGGCGAGCACGACTTCAGCGCGTTTCGCGCCGCCGAGTGCCAGGCCGCATCGCCGGTCAAGACGTTGCGCGCGATCGAGATCGCGCGCAGCGGCGCCTACTGGCGCTTCGATTTCGACGCCAGCGCGTTTCTGCACCACATGGTGCGTAACGTCATGGGCTGCCTGGTCGCAGTCGGCAGCGGGCGCCGGCCCGCGGCTTGGATGACCGAAGTGCTTGCGTCGCGCAGCCGGACCATGGCTGCGCCGACCTTTGCCGCCGCCGGGCTCTACTTCGTCGGGCCGTACTACGATTCGCGCTGGGCCATCCCGGCCCATGTCCCGGCGAGCGACTGGCCGCCCTGATCCATCGCACCCCTTGCACTCGCGCACGCGCATCAAGATCTGCGGCCTGACCCGCGAAGCCGATGTCGATGCGGCGGTCGAGGCGGGCGCCGACGCGGTCGGCTTCGTGTTCTACGAGAAGAGCCCGCGCTACGTCGGGATCGAGCGCGCGGCACAACTCGCGCGAGGGCTGCCGCCGTTCGTCACCCCGGTCGGATTGTTCGTGAACGCCGACCCGGCGCTGATCGAAAGTGCGGCGGCGGCGATCCCCGGGCTGTTGCTGCAGTTTCACGGCGATGAGACGCCCGCCCAATGCCGGCGTCCGGGGCGCCCCTACTTGCGAGCGGTGCGCATGGCTCCGGGTGTCGATTTGCTAGACTTCGCGCAGCGTTTCGATGACGCCCATGGCCTGCTGCTCGACGCCTTCGTCGACGGCTTTGGCGGTGGCGGAAAGGTTTTCGATTGGTCTCAGGTACCGCGCGGCGTGCCCCGTCCGCTCGTTTTGTCTGGTGGGTTGCATGCCGCAAATGTGATTGCCGGCATTCTTCGGGTGCGGCCGTGGGCCGTTGACGTGAGTTCCGGCGTCGAAGCCGCAAAGGGCATCAAGGATGCCGCGGCGATAAGCCGGTTCTGCGAGGCCGTCCGCAAAGCGGATGCCCGACTTGCGCAGTCCGAATCCTGAAGCGAACGACCCTCCAATGCTGAAATACGACCAACCCGACGCCCGCGGGCATTTCGGGCCCTATGGCGGCACCTTCGTCGCCGAGACCCTGATCCACGCGCTCGATGAACTGCGCGCCGCCTATGCACGCTATCGCGACGATCCGGAGTTCGTCGCCGAGTACCGCGCCGAACTGGCGCACTTCGTCGGCCGGCCAAGCCCGGTCTACCACGCGGCGCGCACCAGCCGCGAACTCGGCGGCGCACAGATCCACCTCAAGCGCGAGGATCTGAATCACACCGGCGCGCACAAGATCAACAACACCATCGGCCAG
>CAZVNC010000315.1:0-3880 GCA_964628305.1 uncultured Ideonella sp. | reverse complement strand
CGCGACGGCGCCAAGCTCGTCGATGGCGGCCTCGTCGACAACGTGCCGATCGACGTCGTGCGTCAACTCTGCAAGCCCGACATCGTGATCGCCGTCAACGTCGGCTCGCCGCTGCTGAGGGCGGATCAGATCGGGTCCTTGCTGAGCGTTTCGGCGCAGATGGTCAACATCCTGACCGAGCAGAACGTGAGGCAGTCGCTCGCACTGCTGGCGCCGACCGACATCTACATCCAGCCCGACCTCACCGGAATCACGGCGGGCGACTTCAAGAAGAGCGCGACGACGGCCGAGCGTGGGCGGGAGGCGGCGCTGAAGATGGCCGACCGGCTCCAGCCGCTCGCCGTCAGCGAGACCCAGTTCGCGCGCTGGCAGGCTCGCATCGACGTCCCGGTACCCCCACCGCCGCGAGTCGACGCGATCGAGATCGTCGGGATGGAGCACGTCAATCCGGCCGACGTGAGCCGACAGATCGCGCAGAAGCCCGGCGAGGCGCTCGACACCGCGACCCTGAACGAGGACCTGCTGCGGGTCTACGGCGAGGGCTTCTTCGAGAGCGTCGACTATTCGCTGCTGCGCCAGCGCGATCGCAACATCCTGCGAGTGACGCCAATCGAGAAGGCGTGGGGGCCGAACTACCTGCGCTTCGGCCTGTCCCTGATCACGGACCGTAGCACCGGCTCGACCTATGCACTGCGCGCCGCCTATCACAAGACCTGGGTCAACCCGCTCGGCGCCGAAATCCTGGCCGCCGCGCAGATCGGCAACAGCATGGGGGCGGGCATCGACTACTACCAGCCGCTCGACGCGCAGCAGGAGTACTTCGTCGAGACCAACCTCAGAGCCAGGCGCGACTTCCTCTGGCTCTTTCAGAACGACAACAAGGTCGCCGAGTACGCGGTCGTCGAGTCGAACGCGGCCGTCGCGCTGGGGGCGCGGATCGGCACCCTCGGACAAGCGCGCATCGGCTACCGCCAGACCTACAAGCGCGGCGATCTCTCGGTCGGTTCACCCGTCCTGCCGGAGTACTCGATCAACTTCGGCGGCGTCTATGCGAGCATCGATCTCGATCGCAACGACCGGATCTACCAGCCGCGCAATGGCTGGGCGGCGCAGAGCAGCTACTTCGTCGCGAGCGGCAAGGGCTACAGCAAGCTGGTCGCCGAGCTGCGCGGCGCCAATCAGATCGGCAACGACTGGGTCGTGCAGGCGCGGGCGAGCTACCAGGGCTCGCCGACCGGGGAGTTGCC
The DNA here is from genome assembly GCA_964628305.1 of uncultured Ideonella sp. Classification (GTDB taxonomy): domain Bacteria; phylum Pseudomonadota; class Gammaproteobacteria; order Burkholderiales; family Burkholderiaceae_C; genus CAIKUF01. Next base: position 2,633 of record CAZVNC010000315.1, on the reverse strand, counting down.
GATCTACGATGTCGCCGACCTCGGCGGCTTCCTGAACCTGAGCGCCTTCGCCCGCAAGCAACTGCTTGGCGACGACGCGACCTACGCCGGCTTGCGCATCGAGCGCATTCTGGGCGAGTTGCCGCTCGGTCTGCGCGGCGACATGCGGCTCGGGCTCGCGCTCGAAGCCGGCAGGTTCGGCAAGCTCTACACCGAGACGCAGCGTACCGGCTGGCAGAACTCGGTCGGCATCTATCTCGGCGGCGAGACGCCGATCGGCCCCGTCTTCATCGGCTACGCCTATTCGCCGAGCAGCGGCTACTCGAACGCCTATCTGCTGGTCGGCGTGCCCTGAGCAAGCACCGTCACCAGCGCGGGTTGCCGACCCATTGCACGTTGCCGACGCCGATCTCGTCCGACCCCGTCATCGTGTTGCCGGGCAGACCGACCGATGCCCCGATACCGGTGACTTCGACGTTGTCGCCGTCGCAGCCGCTTGCACCGCCGCCGACGAAGATCGCGAGCGCGGCGGCCGCGAGGAGGCGCATGAGCGTGGATTTCAAATTCAACTCCTCGGTGACTCAGGACGTCCACTTCTGCAGCGCGATCAACGCGCCGCTCGGATCGGCAATTAACGCGATCGTCCCGTTGCGGACCTTCGGATGCGGGGCGACGATCACCTTGGCGCCGAGTTGCCTTGCGCGTTGCGCGCTGGCCGCCGGGTCGGCGACCATCACCGAGACCAGCCATTGCGCTCGCATGCCGTCGATCGGCGTGCGCATGATCGCGGCCCTGTCGCGCCCCTTCCTAAGCAACAGGAAGGGCCGGTCGCCGTCCTGTTCGGTCACGACGTCGAAGCCGGCGAGCTTCGAATAGAAGCTGGCCGCAGCGCGCGGATCGGGCACCAGTTCTTCGGTCCACAGGAAGTGGTTCAGCGTCGGCTGCGGTGCGTCGGCCGGGTCGCCGAACGAGGCGCGGACGAGGCCGAGCGGCGCGCCCTGCGGGTCGAGAACGACGGCGGCGCGCCCGACTTTCGGCAGATCGAACGGCGCCAGCAGGACGCTGCCGCCGGCCGCGCTCGTTTGCTGCGCGGCGGTGTCGACATCGGCCACCGACAGGAAGCTCAGCCACTGCGAATTCGGTTGATCGGGAACCTTGCGCTCGGAGCTTGCAATGCCGCCGATGTAGTGCCCGCCCGATTTGACGAGGCTGTAGGGACGGCCCTGTATCGTTCGTTCGACGTACTCCCAGCCGAAGAGCGCGGCGTAGAACGGCTTCACGAGTGCGGAGTCATCCGTCATCAGATCGCGCCAGACGAACTTGCCGATGAGCGGCGTCTTCGAGATCGCCATCCCCGCAGGCGGCGCTGCGCCGGGCGTCGTCTCGCAGCCGGAGACGACAAGCACTGCCCCGAGCGCGAGACCGGCGCGAAGGGCCTTGCGGCGGCCCGGGTCTTCCGGTGGGCTTGAACTGCGGCGCATCATCTCAATCGACCTTCGTCCATGTCTCGTCCGGGTCATACGACTTGATCCTTTTCGCTCTTGCAGCGGTGTCGGGGCCGAGGTCCTTCTCGTACACGAGCTGGCTCATGCTGCAGATGAAGCTCTTGACACCCGAGTTGCGGTACTTGGCGGGGTAGGCAATCAGCGCGACGCCGCCGATCAGCTTGCCGTTCGCGTAGTAGCTCATCGCACCGTCCGGCGCATGCTTGCCCTGGGCGGTGAGGATGCGGTAGTAGTAGCCGTGATAGGGCTTCGCAACCCCTTGCCGATAGCCCGGGGCGGCTTCGGCCAGCAGCGGCCCGGCCGGGCTTTGTGGCTCGCCTTCCTTCGCCGGCCAGTACAGGCCGTCATGCTTGCCCGGCGTCGAGACAATGCGGGCGGCATACTCGAGCAGCCCGTCGCCGTTGCGATCGGCCTCGGCATACTCGCCTTGCATGTCGATGAAGGCGCGGCAACTCTGGATCGTGTCGAGCTCGTTGCGGCCGATGCGGCGCGCCAGAAGCTCCTGCTCGCCCGCCTTCGCATCGAAACGCCAGCCGGCGTCGGACCTGACCATCGGCACCGGCATCGGCCACTCGGTCTCGCCGGTCGCGATGAAGGCCTTTGCGTCGCCGTCCATCTGGACAACGTGCTTCGCATCGTATTCGGCGACGAAGTGCGCCGCAGCGTCCCGGTCCGCGGCGGCATCGCCGGAATCGACTATCGCGGCGTGGCCGGGGCCAAGCAGGCGGCGGACCTCTTTGTCGTCGTCCTTGCGCAGGGCGGCGATCAGGGCATCGAAGCCCTCCTGCGGCGTGGCGAAGTAGACGCGCTGCACATTGGATCGCTTCGCGGGCGTCGTTGCCGAAGAAGCACCCGGCTCGGCCGCTAGCGCCTGCGCAGCGGAAATCGACAGCGCGAAAGCGGCCAGCAGCGCGAGGGCGATCGGGCGCAAAGCCGCGATCTGGTGAGCGACAAGATTCATCGTGGTTCCCATTGCAAAGTCGGATTGCTGCTGAACGCGACGCGGCCTCAACGCCGCCCGCCGCGCCCGCCGCCGCCGGCCCGGGCACCGCCACCGCCACCACCTCGAGGAGCGGCTCCCATGCTCGAGTGGCCTCGGCTCGAGGCCTGGCGCGCCTGCGCGCCATTGCCGCCCGAGAAGGCGCTTGC
>CAZVNC010000314.1:1821-3888 GCA_964628305.1 uncultured Ideonella sp. | reverse complement strand
ATCCCGGCGCGCCCGCCTCGAAAGTGCAGCATCGTCGGCGACGGAATCGTCACCTTCGGCGTGCAGCCGGGGGCGAGGGCGTCGACCTGCGACTTCAGATACTCGAAATCGGCGCGCTGGATGTCCTTCACGTGACGCACCTTGTCGATCACGCGGATCACCGGCGGCGCGAGTTCTTCGCTGCCGTCGGCGCGCTTGACCGTCACCGGGATGTCGGTCTTCACGCCGCCGAGTTGTTCGAGAAAGTCGATATGGAAGTAGGTGCGGCGGAATTCGCCGTCGGTGATGCTCTGCAGACCGCAGTCGCGCTGGAAGGCGACGATCTCGGCGATCGCCTTGTCCTCCACCGCGCGCAGCGCCGCGGCGTCGATCTCGCCGCGCGCCTTGCGCGCGCGCGCTTCGAGCAGGTAGGCCGGACGCAGGAAGCTGCCGACATGGTCGGCACGAAACGGCGGCGTGGTACGGATCGTCATGGCTGGACCTCTCGGGGGTGATGCAGTGTGGAAGCGCAAGCTGAGATTGCGTTGCGCATTCTGCTACCAACGAATCGGGCAAGCGCTCGCGGTTGCCGAGTCGCCTGCCCGCAGACCGTTGCCCCGAGATCCTCGCAAGGGTGCGCGCAAGTTCATCGCGGGCTGCCCGAGCCCGCAGCGAACGTCGCGAGAACAGGCCCTAGTCGGGCATTGAGAGTTGCTTGACCAGGTTCTTGCCGTCGGGATGATCCTGATAGCGAATGTAGCCAAGCAACGGGATGTCCAGATAGTCTTTCAGCGTGGTCACCGTTTCTGAGACGCACAGCATGTCACGGTCAACTTCGTTGGCGACCCATCCGGCGATCGGCAGATCCCGCGCCTTGATCGCTTCGATCGTCAGCAAGGTGTGGCTCAGACATCCCAGCTTGAGCCCGACGACGACGAGCACGGGCAACGCCAGCAGCTTGGCCAGGTCGGCGACTGTCTCGGTCTCGTTGAGCGGCGAGCAGAAACCGCCGATGCCTTCGACGATGACGAGGTCGGCCTGCCCTCGAATCTCATCGAAGCAATACTTGATGTGGCCGAGGTCGATCGTCTTGCCGGCGCCCTTGGCAGCGATGTTGGGCGCGACCGGTTCGTCGAAGTGATACGGATTGAGGTAGTGGCGCGGTGCTTCGACGTTGCTCGCCGCGACCAGCCTGTCGATGTCGTTGCCGGCGCCCGCGACCACCGGCTTCATGCCAAGAACCTTGAGGTCCCAGGAGCGCGCCCCGGTGTACAGGAAGCCGGTGGCGACCAGCGATTTGCCGACTACCAGATCGGTTCCAGTCAAGAAATAGGCTTGTCTCACGTCATCACCTCCGTGTTCGCTTTCGCGTCGAAGACCGGCTTGGTCTTTTTCCACGATAGCAGCAAAGCGGCCGTCAAAACTTGACGACGGGCAAAGTGGAGCGTTGCGATTCGCCGTTGCTTGCGCACCGGACGCGCCGCGACGGCAGCGCGCCTGCCGCCGGCCGCTATGATCGCGCCCTTTGCAGTGGCGAGAGGGGTCGGGTTGGACATCAGCTTGTGGATCAAGGCGGCGATCATGGGCATCGTCGAAGGCCTGACCGAATTCCTGCCCGTGTCGAGCACCGGGCATCTGATCCTTGCCGGCTCGCTGCTCGACTTCACCGGCGACAAGATCAAGGTGTTCGAGATCGCGATCCAGACCGGCGCGATCTTCGCCGTCGTCCTGATCTACTGGCCGCGGCTGCGCGAAACCGCCACCGGAATCACGACCAGTCGCAAGGCGCAACGCTTCGCGCTCAACGTCGGCATCGCCTTCCTACCGGCCGTCGTTCTCGGCCTGGCCTTCGGCAAGGCGATCAAGGCGCATCTGTTCACGCCGACGGTCGTCGCCAGCGCCTTCATCGCCGGCGGACTCATCATTTTGTGGATCGAGCGGCGCAAGCAGCCGCCGGTACGGGTGCACAGCGTCGACGACATGACGGCCGGCGATGCCTTCAAGATCGGCCTCGCGCAATGCCTCGCGCTCGTCCCCGGCACGAGCCGATCGGGCGCGACGATCATCGGCGGCATGTGGTTCGGCCTG
>CAZVNC010000314.1:0-1811 GCA_964628305.1 uncultured Ideonella sp. | reverse complement strand
GCAAACCAGCATCTTGTCGTCGCTTTGGAGGAAGGCGGCGACCGAGTTCACCTTCTTCCTCGCGATCCCGACGCTGGTCGGCGCCGGCGCCTACAGCCTGATCAAGGACCGCGCGCTGCTGTCGATCGCCGATCTGCCGCTGTTCCTGATCGGCCTCGTGTTCTCGTTCCTCAGCGCCTGGTTGTGCGTGCGCTGGCTGCTGCGCTATGTGTCGACGCACGACTTCGTGCCGTTTGCGTGGTATCGGATCGCCTTCGGCATCGTCGTCCTCGCGACCGCCTGGAGCGGGACGGTGCAATGGGTCGAATGAATTGCTTCGATCAGCGCCGCGTGAAGACGAGATCCCACACGCCGTGGCCGAGCTTCATGCCGCGTGCTTCGAACTTCGTCAGCGGGCGGTAGCCGGGCCTCGGCGCATAGCCGGCCGCGTTGTTGACGAGCCGCGGCTCGGCCGTCAGCACCTCGAGCATCTGCTGCGCGTAAGGTTCCCAGTCGGTCGCGCAATGCAGCCTGCCGCCGGGCGCGAGCCGGCTTGCGAGCAGGGCGGCGAAAGTGGGCTGGATCAGGCGCCGCTTGTGGTGGCGCTTCTTGTGCCACGGGTCGGGGAAGAAGATGTGGACCGCGGCGAGCGAGGCCTCGGGCACCATGGCCCCTAGCACCTGTACCGCGTCGTGCTGCACGATGCGCAGGTTGGTCAGGCCCAGTTTGCCGATCCGCGCAAGCAATGCGCCGACGCCGGGCGGATGGACCTCGACGCCGAGGAAATCGACCTCCGGCATGCCAGCCGCGATGGCGGCCGTCGCGTCGCCCATGCCAAAGCCGATCTCGACGATGACGGGCGCGTCGCGGCCGAAGACCGACGCGAAATCCAGCGCCGCTTCCCGGTAGGGCAGCACGAAGCGCGGCCCGAGCTCCAGCAAGGCACGCGTCTGCCCGCTGCCCATGCGGCCGGCGCGCAGCACGAAACTGCGGATCGCTCGCGGATGGGCGACGGGCGGGGACTCGGGCATGATGTGCGGCGCTGCAGGCAGTGGGTGCGCATTGTCGCCCGCTGCCCGGCAGCGCCGCCTTACCGCTGCAGGAGCCGATTTGTCCGATCTCGTCGCGTCAGCACAAGCATGGATTGCGGAGACCCTCGCGTCGCCTTGGCAGATCGTCGCGATCGTCGCATCGGCGATCGCCGTTGCGCTGGTCGTCATCAGTTCGTTCGTCAAGACGATGATTCCGCTGCGCTGGCTCGCGGTCGGCGGCAACGTCGGCTTCGTGATCTACGGCGCGCTGCATCCGTCGATCGCGATGCTCGTGCTCAATGCGGCGCTGCTACCGATCAACATCGTGCGCGCGGTGCAGATGGTGCGCCTCACCAAGCGCGTGCGGGCGGCGACGAAGCACCGCGACGGCAGCGGCATCTGGCTCAAGCCCTACATGGTCCGCACCAAGCGCAAGGCGGGCGAGATCCTGTTCCACAAGGGCGACCAGGCCGACCATCTCTACTTCCTCGTCGACGGCAGGATCGAACTGGTCGAGATCGGCGCCGCGATCGAACCCGGCACGATGTTCGGTGCGATCGCCTTCTTCGCGCCCGACCGGCGGCGCACGCTGACCGCACGCTGCGCGACCAAGTGCACGGTGCTGACGATCGACGAGAGCACGCTCAAGCAGCTCTACTACCAGAACCCGGAGTTCGGCTTCGAGCTGATGGCGCAGGTGGCCGGCGGGCTGACGGCCGACAAGCAGCGCCTGGAGGAGCGGCTTGCGCATCCGCCGCCGGCCGCGCCGCCGCCGGCCGGTCCGGGCGCCTGACGATGCCT
>CAZVNC010000313.1:0-3889 GCA_964628305.1 uncultured Ideonella sp. | reverse complement strand
CGAAGCGCTTCTTCAGCGTCTCCATCAGCTCGTCCCAGCCCATCTTCTCGATCGCCGCCTTCTCCTCGGGCGAGAGCTCGAGCTCGAACTTCTTCTGCAGCCACTCGAGCGGGATGTCCTGCGTGAAATCGGTCAGCAGTTCGACGCCCTTGAAGTAGGCCGCGAACGCGCGGTCGAACTTGTCGTAGTTGGCCTCGTCCTTGACGAGCGTCGCGCGCGACAGGTAGTAGAAGCTGTCGACCGTCGGCACGCCGGGTGCGCCATCCTCGTTCTCGCTGTCGATGACGCCGGATTGGATCGCCTCGAGCAGCACGAGGTACTCCTTGACGGAGACCGGCAGCTTGGCGGCGCGCAGCGTGAAGAAGAAGTTGATCAGCATGGTGGCGGGCCTGGTGGTCGCGAGGTCGCCGCGGGAGGTCGGCACGCGGTGCCGGCGGCGACCCGATGGTTCGCATTCGCGAAGGATAGCCGCAGCGCGGCGCTGCGATGCTCGGGCCGATGCAATTCCCCGCCCATCGCGAGCGGGTGACGATGCCGTCACGCGACCTGCTGCCGGCGCAACGCGCCCGCGCCTCGCCGCGGCTCGCGGGGCGGCTGAGGTTCTCGCCGACAGGCGACTGCGTCGATCGAACCGAGCGGATCGCTGCGACCTTCCCGTTCCGGCTCGACGGTGCCGCCTGACCGATCGCCGCACCCGGCCGGCCGCGGCGGCGGCCGCCGCGCTCAGCGCTGCTGTCTGCGTGCGAGGCCGCCCAACGCGAGCAGCCCGCCGAGCATCAGCGCGGTTGTCGACGGCTCGGGCACGGCGCTCAGCACGGCCGTGTTCAGGCCCTGATCCGGGTAGTCCTGCTCGTACGACGCGAGCGTCAGGTTCCAGGCGGCGTTGCCCGCATCGCGGAGCACGAGCGGCGTCACGTTGTGCGGGCAGTTTGGCGGCATGCCGCTGATGCAGGTGCCCGAGCTGTGGCCGCTGCCGGCGAAGTCGCCGAACGTCGTCGGCTTCAAGTCGGAGACGACGAAATCGGGCGACGCCGACTTGAAGTCGCCGACGATGCCGGCGCCGTCGGTGGCCGGGTCGACGATGAAGCCGATCGCGTAGCGGCCGGGAATGAAGCTGTTCTGGTCGAAGATCGACACGCTCAGCAGCGGGTTGTCGGCGTCGCTGACCGAGAAGTGCATGCCGGCCACGTCGATGCTCATCGAGATCGGCGCGTAGGCGCGAAATCCGGCGAACGGTGGCGGGAAGGGCGGCGATGGCGGCGCCATGTTCGGACTGGCGTCGTCGAACCTCGCCCACAGCGAGAACGACGTCGCTTCGGTGAAGTACGTCGGGTCGCTGTCGGACTTCAGGTTGAGCGCCTCGTCGGTGCTTAGCCAGCCCGTGTAATGAAGATCGAAGACCGCTGCCTGGGCGCCGGAGGCCGTCAGCAGGCTCGCCGCCGCGATGAGTGCCGACGAACCGAACCGGGCGCAACTGCCGCTGTCCAGTGTCATGAATGTTCTCCTGTGTTTCGATGGGGTTTCGCTGCAGGAGGTCGCGAGGCGGAACTTGATTCCGGGCGCGACACCGGCTGCCTCGGGTGCGCCAGAAGTAGACCGTGCGTCTCCTGCCGCTACCGTCTCCAGCGTAGCGGCGCGCTGCGCTGCCGTCTACCCCTAGGAATGTGGGCGGTGGGCGCTGGCCTGTGTCGCCAGGCGGAAGGCCGCTCGCGGGCCGCTACCATCCGGCCCACGATGTACGCCAAGTTCTTCGGCCTGCGCCATGAGCCGTTCTCGATCGCGCCCGATCCGCGCTACCTGTTCATGAGCGCGCAGCACCGCGAGGCGCTCGCCCATCTGCTGTACGGCTTGCGCGGCGGCGGCGGCTTCGTCCTGCTGACGGGCGAGATCGGCGCCGGCAAGACGACGGTCTGCCGCTGCTTTCTGGAGCGCGTGCCGCGCCGCTGCAACGTTGCCTACATCTTCAACCCGAAGCAGACGGTCGAGGAACTGCTCGGCTCGATCTGCGACGAGTTCCGCATCCCACGCAGCGAAGGCGCGGCGCCGAGCGCGAAGCAGCATGTCGATGCGCTGAACGACTTCCTGCTGCGCACCCACGCCGTCGGTCAGAACAACGTGCTCGTGATCGACGAGGCGCAGAACCTGAGCGCCGACGTCCTCGAGCAACTGCGGCTGCTGACAAACCTCGAGACGGCCGAGCGCAAGCTGCTGCAGATCATCCTGATCGGCCAGCCCGAGCTGCGCGACATGCTCGCCCGCCCCGGGCTCGAGCAGCTCGCGCAGCGTGTGATCGCGCGCTACCACCTGTCGGCGCTGTCGGCGAAGGAGACGGCGAAGTACATCCACCACCGGCTGATCGTCGCCGGGCTGACACGGGCCGCACCGTTCGACCGCGGGGCAGTGCAGCGCATCCATGCGCTTTCGGGTGGCGTGCCGCGGCGCATCAACCTGCTGTGCGACCGCGCGCTGCTCGGCGCTTACGCGCAAGGCGTCGCGATCGTCGACGCGGCGATCGTCGACAAGGCGGCGCGCGAGGTGCTGCAGCCGCGCGGCCCCCGGCGGGTGCGAAGGCGACGCTCGTCGTCGCACCGCTGGCGGCTACCGGCGGCGATCGGGCTCGGTGCTGTGCTGGGCGCCGGGCTCTTTGCCATCGCCAACTGGGCCTACGATGCGCCGCACCGCGCGAAGGCGCCTGCGCCGGCCTCTGCGCCTTCGTCGGCCGTGCCCCCTGCCTCGGGACCTGTGGCTGCCTCCGCGCCGGCGGCAGCGGCGTCGCCGGCGAAGAAGTGATTCCGCCATGTCCTTCATCCTCGAAGCGCTGAAGAAAGCCGACGCCGAACGCGACCGCGGCGCGGTACCCGATCTGTACGCGCAAGGCATGCTGCCGGAAGCGGCGTTCGAGGCCGAACCGGACCGCCGCGGCCGGCCCTGGCTGTGGCTCGTCGCCGGTGTCGGCCTCGCGGTGATCGCCGCTGCCGCCTGGCAATGGATGACGCCGGAGGCACCGCCGGCCGAGCCCGTCGCGATGCCTGCGACGCCGGCCGCGACATCGCAGACGACACCGGTTGCGGTTGCGCCTGCGGCATCGGCATCGGCATCGATTCCGGCCGCGGCAGGCGAAGCGAGTCGAACCGCGCAAGATGTGCAGCATGAGCCGACGCCGGCACCATCTGCAACCAAGGCCGCAGCGCCGCAGCGCGTCGAGCGTGCGAAGCCTGCGCCGGCGCCACATGCAGCCGCTGCGAGTCGGGATGCCGACAGCGCCGACATGGCGCCAGCGCAGAAGACGGCGTTAAACGCGTCGGCCCCGCCGCCGTCCGCAGGCGCCGAGCGCGTGCCGCGGCTGGCCGAACTGCCGGACGAGGTGCGGCGCCAGGTGCCGGCGCTGAAGCTCGGCGGCCTCGTCTACTCCGCCGCACCGGCGAGCCGGATGGTGCTCGTGAACGGCGATCTGCAGCGCGAAGGCAGCACCGTCGCGCCGGGCCTGACGCTCGAGCGCATCAATCCGAAATCGGCCGTGTTCTCGCTGCGCGGCCAGCGCTTCGAGGTACCGCTCTAGCGTGACGCGCGCTCAGCCGACCCGCTTCGCGTGCCGCTCGAGCCAGCCAAAGTACTCGTCGTACCAGAGCCGGCTGTTGCGCGGCTTCAGGATCCAGTGGTTCTCGTCCGGGAACCAGACGAGGCGCGCATCGACGCCCTTCGCCTTGAGCGTGTTGTAGTAGGCGAGGCCCTGTGCGTCGGGCACGCGGTAGTCGAGCGCGCCGTGGATGACGAGCGTCGGAGTCTGCATTGTCGCGGCGAAGGCGTGCGGGCTCTGCGAATGCACCTTCGCCATGTCGGCCCAGTAGTCGGCGCCGATCTCCTTCGCGAACCAGGTGTAGGCGTCGCC
>CAZVNC010000312.1:0-3910 GCA_964628305.1 uncultured Ideonella sp. | reverse complement strand
GCTTCGAAAAGCAGTTGCCGATCGGCCATGAGTACATCGAGACCTACAAGCAGTATCGCGACGACCTGCTTGGCGCGAACCGCTTGACGATCGTCGTGCGCGCGCGCGAAGGCAAGATCTGGACGAAGCCGGCGCTGAAGCGGCTCTACGACGTCACGCAGGCGGTGATGTTCCTGCCCAACGTGTCGCGCGGCAGCGTGCAGTCGCTGTGGACCCCGAACTCGTTCGTCAACGAGATCACCGAAGAAGGCTTCCGCGCCGATCCGATCATCCCCGGCACGGTGACGCCGGAGAGCCTCGACGCCGAAACCATCGCGACGATCGCGCAAACGACCGCCCTCGGCGGCTACGTCGGCACGCTCGTCGCGCGCGACCAGACGAGCGCGATGATCACCGCCGAGTTGAACGAGTACGACAAGGACGGCGTGCACATCGACTACGTCGCCTACAACCAGATCCTCGAGCGGCAGATCCGCACCAAGTTCGAAGACAAGGACTTCGAGATCCAGATCATCGGCTTTGCCAAGCAGATCGGCGACATCGCCGACGGCGCTGCCGCAGTGCTCGAGTTCTGCCTCGTCGCGCTGCTGCTGACGGCGGCTGCGGTGTACTGGTACTGCCACTCGCTGCGCTTCACGGCGCTTGCGATCGGCTGCTCGCTGGTCTCGCTGGTGTGGCAGTTCGGCACGCTGCATCTGCTCGGCTACGGCCTGGACCCGCTCGGTGTGCTGGTGCCGTTCCTCGTCTTCGCGATCGGCGTGTCGCACGGCGTGCAGCAGATCAATTTCATCGTGCGCGAAATCTCGCACGGCAAGACGACCGATCAGGCGGCGCGCGCCAGCTTCGCCGGACTGTTGATTCCGGGGACGCTGGCGCTCGTCACCGCTTTCGTTTCGTTTGTGACGCTGGTTTTGATTCCGATCCCGATGGTGCGCGAGCTCGCCATTACGGCCTCGCTCGGCGTCGCCTACAAGATCATCACCAACCTGGTGATGCTGCCGCTCGGCGCGTCGTACTTCGATGTCGGCCAGGACTACACCGACAAGGCCGAACGCAAGCGCATCCAGCGCGCGCGCTGGCTGCGCTTCCTGGTGCGCGTCGCCGAGCCGCGCAATGCCGCGATCGTGCTCGGCGTCGCAGGCGTGGTGTTCGCCGCTGCGGTGTGGCAAAGCCGCGATCGCGTGATCGGTACGCTGCAGGCCGGTGCGCCGGAGCTGCGCGCCGACGCGCGCTTCAACCGGGACTCGGTCTCGATCGCCGAGCACTACGATGTCGGCCTGGACTGGATCAGCGTCGCCTTCGAAGCCGCGCCCGATTCGTGCGAGAACGTCGCCATCGGCGCGTACCAGGATCGCTTCGTGTGGGCGATGCAGGCGGTGCCGGGGGTGCTGTCGATCGCATCGTTCTCGAGCCAGTTGCGCCAGTACAGCGAGGGCTACAACGAGGGCAACCCGAAGATGGCGGTGATCCCGATCGACCCCGCCAACTACGCCGGTCTGGCCACCGAGATCGGCCGCGTTCCGGGGACGATGCGCAAGGACTGCAGCATGACGGCCGTGCACCTGTACCTCGCCGACCACAAGGCAAAGACGATCAGCAACGTGATCGACGCTGCGAAGGCGTTTCGCGACGCCCATCCGATGCCGGGCGTCAAGATCCGGCTCGCGGCCGGCAACGCCGGCATCCTGGCGGCCGTCAATGACGAGGTCGAGCGCAGCGAGTTGCCGATGATGCTGTACGTCTATGCCGCGATCGCGCTGCTCGTCTTTGCCGTCTATCGCGATCTGCGCGCGGTGCTCGCCTGCTGCCTGCCGCTGACGATAGGCACCTTCATCGGCTACTGGTTCATGAAGGAATTCGCGATCGGGCTGACCGTCGCGACGCTGCCGGTGATGGTGCTCGCCGTCGGCATCGGCGTCGACTACGCGTTCTACATCTACAACCGGCTGCAACTGCACCTTGCGCATGGGCAGGACATCGTCAAGGCGCTCGGGGAATCGATTCTGGAAGTCGGCACGGCGACCATCTTCACCGCGATCACGCTCGCCGTCGGTGTTGCGACGTGGTCGTTCTCGGCGCTCAAGTTCCAGGCCGACATGGGCAAGCTGCTCGCCTTCATGTTCATGGTCAACATGGTGATGGCAATGACGGTGCTGCCGGCCTTCGCGGTCTGGCTCGAGAGGCTGTTCCCGCGCCGGTCGCCGGTCCGTGCGCCGGGCCTGCTGAGCCACTAGCGCCATGTCCAGCGCCTTCGTTCGGCACGTCGCAGTCGCTGCCCTGCTCATGGCAGGCGCATTCGCGCAGGCCGGCGCGGCCGACGCGCCGAAGCCGCTCGAACCGACCCCCGCCGCGGCCTCGCCAATCGCCGCCGAAGCGACGATGCTCGGCATCGCCTGGGCCGGGCCGCGCGCGGTGGCGGTCGGCGAGCGAGGCATCGTGCTGCTGTCCGACGACCGCGGCCGGCCCCCGCGCCAGGCCAGGCTGGTGCCGCTCAGTTCGACGCTGACCGCAGTGGCGTTCGCCGACGCCCAGCACGGCTGGGCCGTCGGCCATTGGGGCGCGATTCTGGCGACCGCCGACGGCGGCGAGACCTGGCGCATCCAGCGCACCGACACGGCCGAGGATCGACCGCTGTTCGCGGTCCATTTTTTCGACACCCAGCATGGCGTCGCGGTCGGCCTGTGGTCGCTCGTGTTGACAACCGCCGATGGCGGCAAGACCTGGGTCGAGCGCCCGATGCAGCCGCCGCCCGACTCGAGCAGCGCCGACCTCAATCTGCTCGGCCTGTTCGCCGACGCACGGGGCGCGCTCTATGCGACGGGCGAGCGCGGCATGGTGCTCCAATCGGTCGATCAGGGCGCGAGCTGGCGCTACCTGCCCACCGGCTACAAGGGATCGTTCTGGACCGGCATCGCGCTCGACGACGGCAGCCTGCTCGTCGGCGGGCAGCGCGGTTCGCTCTATCGCAGCGAGGACGGCGGCGCGCACTGGACGGCGGGCGCGAGCGGGGGCAAGCACTCGATCACCGCGTTCGCCCGGCAGGGTGCGAACGTCGTCGCGGTCGGCCTCGAAGGCTTCGTCGCCTTCAGCACCGACAACGGACGGACCTTCACCGCGCAGCCGCGCGCCGACCGTCTCGCGCTGACCGCCGCCCTCCCCGACGGCAAGGGACGCTGGCTGTTCGGATCGCGCACTGGCCTCGTCTCCGAGCCCGCGCGCTGAAGCCGACGCGTTCAACCGCCGAGATACGCCGCCAGCACCTTCGGGTCGCCGAGCAAGCCGGCGCCGCTGCCGTCGAGGACGATGCGCCCGCTTTCCAGCACGTAGCCGTGGCTCGCGATCTTCAGCGCCTGGCGAACGTTCTGTTCGACCAGGAAGATCGTCAAGCCTTCGGCGTTGATCTCGCGCAGCTTGCGAAAGATGTCCTGGACGATGATCGGCGCCAGCCCCATCGACGGTTCGTCGAGCAGCAGAAGGCGCGGCCTGGCGAGCAGCGCACGGCCGATCGCGAGCATCTGCTGCTCGCCGCCCGAGAGGTTCCCGGCCAGGCCATCGATCCTTTCGCCGAGCCGCGGGAAGAGCGCGAGCACGTGCTCCAGATCACCCGCGATCGCCGCCCGGTCCTTGCGCCGGTAGGCGCCGAGCTCGAGGTTCTCGCGCACCGTGAGCGTCGTCAGGATCGCGCGGCCCTCGGCCACCTGCACCAGCCCGCGCTCGACGATCTGGTGCGTCTTCAGTTTCGTCAGCTCGACGCCCTCGAAGCGGATCGATCCGGCCTTCGGCTTGACGAGTCCCGAGAGCGCCAGCAGGGTCGTCGATTTGCCGGCGCCGTTGGCGCCAACGAGGGTCCGGATCTCGCCCGCGCTGACCTCGAAGTCGATGCCCTGCACCGCCTCGATGTGGCCGTACG
>CAZVNC010000311.1:0-3924 GCA_964628305.1 uncultured Ideonella sp. | reverse complement strand
CGAGCGGTAGCCGGAATCGACGCGCTCGACCTCGCGCGCAATCAGCCCGTAGCAGACGTAGTTCAGGCCCGAACCGCCGTAGGTCTCTGGAATCGTGGGCCCCAGCAGTCCGAGCTCGCCCATCTCGCGAAAGATCGCCGGGTCGGTCTGCTCGTGGCGGAACGCCTCGAGGACGCGCGGCGCGAGCCGCTCCTGGCAATAGGCGTGCGCCGCATCGCGTACCGCGCGCTCGTCGGCGCTCAGTTGATGCTCGAGCAGCAGCGGATCGTCCCAGTGGAAATTGACTTTGGCGTGGCTCATAGTCGGCTCCTGGAGGCGCGATGCGTGATTGCAGCGCGTACTTGTTGGCTCGTTGAACGGATAGCTCGATCGTAGGCGCCGGCTTCCGATCGAACAAGCGAAACTTGCTCACCAAGAAATGCGATATGCGAATATCTTGCCTTCCACCCTAGGCGCTCGAAACAAGCCGCGAGCCCGACTGCGATGCGACGACGACTTCCGACACTGCAAGCGCTCGACTGTTTCGAGGCCGCCGCCCGCCATCAGAGCTACACGCGGGCGGCGCAGGAACTCGCACTCACGCAGGGCGCGATCTCGCGGCGCATCGCATCGCTCGAGGAGTTCGTCGGCGTGCGCCTCTTCGGCCGCACCCGCCACGGCGTCGCGCTGACGGCGGCGGGCGCCGCGTACGCACGCCGGATTGCGGGGCGCCTGGACGGACTGGAGCGCGATACGCTCGACGTGATGTCGGGTGCCGGGCGGGGCGCGCTGCACATTGCCGCGGTGCCGACGTTTGCGGCGCGCTGGCTCGTGCCGCGGTTGACTCGGTTCGCCGCCGTCTGCCCCGAGGTCGCCGTTCACATCGATACCTGCACCCGCCCGTTCCTGTTCTCGGAGACGCCGTACGACGGCGCGCTCTACGCCGGCACCGAGGAACAGGTGAAGAACTGGCCCGGCACGCGCACGACGCTGTTGATGAACGAGATGGTCGTGCCGATCGCGAGCCCGGCGTTCGCCGCGCGGCGCAAGGCGTGGCGGGCGACCGACATCGCTCGCGCGCCGCTGCTGCAGCAGAGCACCCGCCCGGACGCCTGGCGCCAGTGGTTCGACGTCTTCGCTGTCGAAGCGCCGGACGCGCTGTGCGGGCCGCGCTACGAACTCTTCTCGATGCTTGCGAGCGCCGCCGTCTGCGGCCTCGGCGTGGCCTTGATGCCGGCGATGCTGGTACAGGCCGAGCTGGCGCGCAACGATCTCGTCATTCTGTGCAATCGGCCGGCGCGCAGCAGGCGTTCGTACTGCTTCGTCAGCCCCGAATCGGCCGAGCCTGCAACGGCGCTGTCCGGCTTCGTCGAGTGGCTGCAGGACGAGATTGCAGCCGACGCGCTGTGCGCACCGAAGCACGGCTGATCGTGGTCGGTGCAGCGCTCGGCATGTGTCGCCGGCAACGACAGCGGCACTGCCCGGGCATCGGCAAGGGCCTGCGGGCCGGCCGGGGCGTACGACTTGTTCCACAATGGTCATCGCCGCCCGTCGTGACCGGGCTTGCGATTGTCGATAGAGTAAGCGCTTCGTAAGAGCGTCCGCCTATCGTGTGCAAAGCCTAGAAGCCCTCAAAAGGAGACCTGCATGACCACCGCCGACACCCAAGCTCCGCAAGAACCCAAGCTCTACGCGCCGCCGCCGGCCCTCGTCAAGAACGCCTACGTCTCGGGCATGCCCGCCTACGAGAAGCTGTGCGCCGAGGCCGAGTCCGACTACGAAGGCTATTGGGCGCGCCTGGCGCGCGAGCTGGTGAGCTGGAAGACGCCGTTCACCAAGGTGCTCGACGAAAGCAAGGCGCCGTTCTTCAAGTGGTTCGAGGACGGCACGCTGAACGTCTCGTACAACTGTCTCGACCGCCAGGTCGAGGCCGGCCGCGGCGACAAGGTCGCGATCATCTTCGAGGCGGACGACGGCAAGGTCACGCGCGTCACCTACAAGGATCTGCTGGCACGCACCTGCCGCCTCGCGAATGCGCTCAAGGCGCGCGGCGTCAAGAAGGGTGACCGGGTCGTCATCTACATGTCGATGTCGGTCGAAGGCATCGTCGCGATGCAGGCCTGCGCGCGGATCGGTGCGACGCACTCGGTCGTGTTCGGCGGCTTTTCATCGCAAAGCCTGCGCGACCGCATCGCCGACGCCAAGGCGGTGATGGTGATCACCGCCGACGAGCAATTGCGCGGCGGCAAGCAACTGCCGCTCAAGGCGATCGTCGACGAGGCGCTCGCGCTCGATGGCTGCGAGAGCGTGAAGGACGTCATCGTCTATCAGCGCACCGGCGGCAAGATCGCGTGGAATGCGCCGCGCGACAAATGGCTGCACGAGGTGACTTACGACCTGCCGGCGACCTGCGAGCCCGAGTGGGTCGGCGCCGAGCATCCGCTTTTCCTGCTCTACACCTCGGGCTCGACCGGCAAACCCAAGGGCGTGCAGCACAGCACCGGCGGCTATCTGATGTTCGCCGCGCTGACGACGAAGTGGACCTTCGATCTCAAGCCCGACGACGTCTTCTGGTGCACCGCCGACATCGGCTGGGTGACGGGGCACACCTACATCACCTACGGTCCGCTTGCGCTCGGCGGGACCGAGATCGTGTTCGAAGGCGTCCCGACCTATCCGGACGCGGGCCGTTTCTGGAAGATGATCCAGGATCACAAGGTGAGCGTCTTCTACACCGCGCCGACGGCGATCCGCTCGCTGATCAAGGCCGCCGAGACGACGCCCGCCGCCCATCCCCGCAACTACGACCTGAAGAGCCTGCGCATCCTCGGCTCGGTCGGCGAACCGATCAACCCCGCGGCCTGGGAGTGGTACCACGAGAACGTCGGCGGCGGCCGTTGCCCGGTCGTCGACACCTGGTGGCAGACCGAGACTGCCGGCCACATGATCACGCCGATGCCAGGTGCGACGCCGCTCGTTCCGGGCTCGTGCACCCTGCCGTTTCCGGGCATCATGGCCGCGGTGGTCGACGAGACGGGCCAGGAGATGGAGTGGGGCAAGGGCGGCATTCTCGTCATCAAGCGCCCCTGGCCGGGAATGATCCGCACCATTTACGGCGACCCCGACCGCTACGTCAAGAGCTACTTCCCGGATGACTTCAAGGGCAAGTTCTACCTCGCCGGCGACGGCGCGAGCCGCGACGAGAAGACGGGCTACTTCACGATCACCGGCCGCATCGACGACGTTCTCAACGTCAGCGGCCACCGCATGGGCACGATGGAGATCGAGTCGGCGCTCGTCTCGCACACCGAACTCGTCGCCGAAGCGGCCGTCGTCGCCCGCCCGGACGAAACGACCGGCGAAGCGATCTGTGCCTTCGTCGTCCTGAAGCGTCCGCGTCCGACCGGCGACGAGGCCAAGCGCATCGCCAAGGAACTGCGCGACTGGGTCGGCAAGGAGATCGGCCCGATCGCCAAGCCGAAAGACATCCGATTCGGCGAGAACCTGCCCAAGACCCGCAGCGGCAAGATCATGCGCCGCCTGCTGCGCTCGGTGGCGCGGGGCGAAACGATCACCCAGGACACCTCGACGCTCGAGAATCCCGCGATTCTGGATCAGTTGGCCGAGTCCAACTGATCGACACGTTGCCGTTGCGGCGCCGCAATCGTTGGCTCGATCGCGGCGCTGGAACTGCGTGCGGTTCAGCTCACCATGTAGGTGGCTGAACCCATGCTGAGCAGCCTGCCATCGGCGTCCAGGAACTCCATGCGCGTCGAGGCGACGCGGCTGCCGAGACGCATCACTTCGGCCCGCGCGCTGAATTGCTGGCCGAGCCCCGGGCGCAGATAGTCGACGCGCAGATCGATCGTTCCGAGCTTGCCGAAGCGCGCCATGGGGGCGTCGATCGACTCGCTCATGTGGCGTGCGCCGATCGCGGCGAGCACG
>CAZVNC010000310.1:0-3947 GCA_964628305.1 uncultured Ideonella sp. | reverse complement strand
CGGGCTTCGGCCGTGGCGCCGACGTTGGCCTTGACGTTTCCCAGGTTGCCGAGCAGCGCCCGTTCCCAGCGCCCATCGTTCGCACCGCGCGCAACGCCGAGGGCGATCTCGTAGTGCGTGCGCGCCGCGTCGAGCTGACCTAGCGCGTCGGCCAGGTTGCCCAGGCCATTGAGTGCGGCGCACTCGAGCTTGCGATCACCCAGCCTGCGGGACGCCTCGAGCGCGAAGGTGTAGTGCGTGCGGGCGTCGTCAATCTGGCCTTCATTCGCGAGCACCTCGCCCAGGTGGCTGTGCGACCAGCTCTCGATCGACGGCTCGCCGGCGGCAATTGCTGCCGCGAGCGCCGTCTCGAACTGTCGCTTCGCCTGCGCCACGCTGCCCGAAGCCTGCAGCGCAGCTCCGGCGACGCGGCTTGCCCGCGCAAGATCGGCCGCCTGCAGTCCGGGGAGGGCCTGCACCAACGCGGCCAGTTCGGCGCCGAGCTTGAACGGCCCGCGCAATTCGATCGCGACCCAGGCCCGCTCGAGAATCTCGGTTGCCATCGATGCCTCGGCAAAGGCTGCGGCACGGCGGCAGGCGGTGGCGAGGTTGCCGAGTTCGGCGCAGCCTTCGGCGGACACCGCATCGATGTCGACCGCCGCGAAATGCCGGCAGTGGCGCAAACGCGCCGCTGCGAGCGCTTCGGGGCTGCTCCCCGGATAGCGCTGCGGCGTGCGCAGGTGCTCCGCGGCGTACTCCTGCACACTCACCAGCAGATCGAAGCGGGTGCTGGAAGCGCTGCGGACGAAGGATTTGTCGACCAGCGACTGCAGCGCATCGACCGTCCAGCTCGGCTCGACGTCGGCAGGCAGTTCGAGCACGGCTTCGGCGGAGTCGAGCGTGAAGCCGCCGTCGAACACCGAGAGCTGCGCCAGCGCGGCCTTCTCGGCCGGCGCAAGCAAGTCCCAAGACCAGTCGAATGCCGTGCGCAAGGTGGCCTGACGATCATGGCGGCCGCCGCCTGCGGTGAGCAAACGGAAGCGCTGATCCATGCGTGCGAGCAGCATGCGCGGGGACATCACGCGCACCCGCGACGCCGCAAGCTCGATCGCCAGCGGCAGCCCGTCGAGCAGCTTCACGAGTTGCGTGATCGCGTCCTGGTCCTCGGCGCCGGGCGTGAAGTCGTATCGCGCGGCGAGCGCACGGCGCAGGAACAGCGTCGCTCCATCGGCGACCGGCAGCGGCGCGAGGGCGAGTGTCTCTTCGCCGTGCAGGCCGAGCACTTCGCGCGTCGTGACGATGAACCTGGCCTGCGCGGCGCGATCGAGCCAGCGGCCGAGCGTTTCTTGCGCGTGGCGCGCCACCTGCTCGAAGTTGTCGAGGATGACGAGGCAGTTCGCGCGCCCGGCGATCGCGTAGCCGAGCTGCACAACGGGGTCTTCCTTGCCAAGCGGCACTTCCAGCCCCTGCGCGACGGCATGGGCGATGCCGTTGATGTCGCGCGCCTGCGAGAGGTCGCAGAACCAGACGCCACCGTCGAAGTCTCCGAGATGGGTCCACGCGAAGTAGGTCGCCAGCCGCGTCTTTCCGGTGCCCCCGATGCCGAGCAGCGAAACGAGTCGCGCACCGGCGTCGAAGCGGCGTGCCAGCTCGGCGAGCGGTTCGGCGCGGCCGACAAAGGTGTCGCGCTCGGCCGGCAGGCTGTGCGGGATCTGTCGCACCGGCAGCCACAGCGGGCTGCCTGCAACCACGCGATAGGCCTTTTCGCAGTCCGGCGGCGCGGGGAAGGCGGTGGCGTTGTCGCCGAGTTCGAACAACTCCATCGGCTCGGGAATGCCCTTCAATCGCCAGTGGCCGTGCGAATGGATGTGCAGCGCCGTCTCACCCAGGGCGTCGCGCGCCGCGGCGGTGAGAAGCGTGCGCCCGCCGGGCGCGAGCGCCATGACGCGCGCCGCCGTCGCCTTGGCGATACCGTGGACCTCGAGCGGCTTGGCGCCGCGCGCGACGTCCATGGCGCTGTTGGCGCGAACGACGACGGGGCCGACGTGCAGGCCGGCGCGTGCCGAAAGCGGTACGCCGAGCCCGGCCAGCGCACGGTGGTAGGCGAGCGCATAGCGGGCGGCGTCTGCGGCGGCGTCGAACAGCATCAGCATGCCGTCGGTCTTGTCGATCTCGCGCCCGTTCATCTGCCGCAACAGATCGCGCGCGACGCGGTCGTGGGCCGCATTCAGTGCCGCCGCGTCCTCGTCGCCGAGCCGGCTGGCGATCCGGGTGCTGTCGACGATGTCGGTCAACAGCAGGGCGCGCGCTTCGCTCACGGCAGCGGCCCGGTCGCGCTGCAGTCGTTGGGCCGCTCGCCTGACTCATCAATCGGCGCGGGCAGGGGATTCATTCCGAATTCACCTTGATGCGCAGTGCCAGCGCCGGCCAGCCGCATTCGACGAGTCTGGCCTGCAGGCGCGGCTGCAACTGGCGCAGTTTGGCTGCGACGGCCGGGTTGGCAGCCAGCAGCGACCATCCTTCGCCATCGAGCGGGCCGGGCCGCACGTGCGCCGCGAGTGCGGACGGCAGCGTGCCGCGTATCGCCTCGAAGCGAAGGCTCGACTCGCGCAGTCTCGACTGCAATGCCGCGAGCGGCGAACTGCGAGCGAGCGCTTCGCGCAGTCCGATCGCATCGGGGGTAACCGCGGCGACGGGGCGGGTATTCATGGGCGCAGTCTAGCGATTACGCCTGACGTGCACGGACAGGGTGCCGCGCGTCGGCTGCGGACGCGCCGACATGGCGCCGACCCGAAGAATCGGCCGGCGTCGGCCGGCGTCGGCCGGAAAGGCCCGAATGCTAAAATCGCAGGCTTTCCGGGGCGTTTGGCGTCTTGGTTTCGAAGCGGCCGGCCCCAGTTGCGGTGCTCGCATTGCGGGGTTGGCCCCTATCCGAAGCACATCTGCTCCATCCCCGGCCCCGAGCTCTTGGCGCGGGCCTGAACGCCGCGCGACCGGCCGGCACCACCGCCCCACACCCCAAATCCGCCGCCGAATGTTTCCCAATTTTCTGACCCAGATCTTCGGCAGTCGCAACGAGCGCCTGCTCAAGGGCTACCGCCGCATCGCCCAGCAGATCAATGCGCTGGAGACCAAGTTCGAAGCGCTGGACGACGCCGCGCTGCAGGCCAAGACGGCCGAGTTCCGGGAGCGTTTCGCGGGCGGCGAGACGCTAGATGCGCTGCTGCCGGAAGCCTTCGCCGTCGTGCGCGAGGGCAGCAAGCGCGTGCTCAAGATGCGCCACTTCGATGTTCAGCTGCTCGGCGGCATGGCACTGCACAACGGCAAGATCGCCGAAATGCGCACCGGCGAAGGCAAGACGCTGATGGCCACGCTGCCGGTTTACCTGAACGCGCTCACCGGCAAGGGCGTGCACGTCGTCACCGTCAACGACTACCTCGCACGGCGCGACGCCGAGTGGATGGGGCGCCTCTACAACTTCCTCGGCCTGACGGTGGGCGTGAACCTGTCGCAACTGTCGCGTGCCGACAAGCAGGCCGCCTTCGCGGCCGACGTCACGTACGGCACGAACAACGAGTTCGGTTTCGACTACCTGCGCGACAACATGGTGCAAGACACCGGCGACCGCGTCGCGCGCGGCCTGGCCTACGCGATCGTCGACGAAGTCGACTCGATCCTGATCGACGAGGCGCGCACGCCGCTGATCATCGCCGGCCCCGCGTCCGACACGAGCGACAAGTACCGCGCGGCGGACATGGTCGCGCAGAAGCTGACGCGCGACGTCCACTTCGAGGTCAAGGAGAAGGAGCGCACCGCGAACCTGCTCGAGGCCGGCATCGAGGAGGCGGAGAAGATCCTCGGCATCCCGAGCTTCTACCAGCCGCCGCACGAGGACTGGCCGCACTTCATCGAGAACGCGCTGCGCGCCCACTACCTCTACACGCGCGACAAGGAGTACGTCGTCGACG
>CAZVNC010000309.1:0-3956 GCA_964628305.1 uncultured Ideonella sp. | reverse complement strand
AGGGCCTGCGCGGCGCCGACGGCTTCGCGCTGCTCGACCTGGCCGAGGCCGAGCGCATCCGCGCGCTCGGCTGGCGCGGGCCGGTGCTGCTGCTGGAGGGCTGCTTCGAGGCGCGCGACCTCGAGGCATGCTCGCGCCTGAACCTGTGGCACGTGATCCATCGCGAAGACCAGATCGACTGGCTCAGCCGCCACAAGAGCGCCGCGCCGCAGCGCGTCTTCCTGAAGCTCAACAGCGGCATGAACCGGCTCGGCTTTTCGCCCGAGGCTTATCGAGGTGCGTGGCAGCGGCTGTCCGGGCTGGCGCAGGTCGAAGACATCACCTTGATGACGCACTTCTCGGACGCCGACGGCGCGCCCGGCGTCGCCGCCCAGCGCGCCGCGTTCGACGCCGCGAGTGACGGCCTGCCCGGCGAACGGTCGCTGTGCAACAGTGCGGCGACGCTGCGTTTCGCCGCCGCCGATGGCGCGGTGCGCGCCGACTGGGTGCGCGCCGGCATCATGAGCTACGGCTCGTCGCCCGACCATCCGTTGCACGACAGCGCGCACTGGCAACTGCAACCGGCGATGTCGCTGCGCGCCGAGCTCATCGCGACGCAGCAGCTTGCGCCCGGCGCGACCGTCGGCTACGGCAGCACGTTCACGGCCGACGCTGCGATCCGCATCGGCGTCGTCGCCTGCGGCTATGCCGACGGCTACCCGCGCAGCGCGCGAGCAGGAACGCCGGTACTCGTCGATGGCGTGCGCTGCCGGCTCGTCGGCCGCGTCTCGATGGACATGCTGACGGTCGACCTGACGCCGGTGCCCGCGGCGGGCGTCGGCAGCGCCGTGACGCTCTGGGGCCGCGACGCGCAGGGCCATGTGCTCGGCATCGACGAAGTCGCGCACGCCGCGGGAACGATAGGCTACGAGCTGATGTGCGGGCTCGCCCGGCGCGTGCCGGTGAGCGTCGATTGATGTCGCTGCGAACGGCCGCACCTCGAGCCATGGCCCGCAACGCTGCATCCGCCGACGAGTTGCTCGACACGCCCGAGAACGAGCGCGCCAACGCCTGTCGCCGGCTCGTGCGCCGTCAGGCGTTGAAGGCGGCGGGGGTGTCGGCGATCCCGGTGTTCGGCGCGGACCTGTTCATCAACGCGAACCTGCTGGCGAAGACGGTCGAGCGGATCAACCTCGCCTACGGGCTGTCGCCGGTGCAGATTGCCGCGCTGCCGCCGGCGCTGCGAAGCAAGGTCGACGAGCTGATCCGAAAGACCGGCAGCTACCTGATCGGCCGCGTCGTGACGCAGGGTGCGCTGATCGCGGCGACGCGCTCGATCGGGCTGCGCCTGGGCGCGCAGCAGGCCGCCAAGTTCGCGCCGATCGTCGGCCAGGCGGCTTCGGCCGCGCTCTCGGGCTGGCTCTTCAAGCGCCTGTGCGACCGCCACATCGCCAACTGCGCCGCGCTGCGCGCCGAACTGCCGCTGCTGCCGGCACCGGACGCGGCCGACATCATCGACATCGAATGATGTGCCTGCCATGACGCTGCACCGTCCGATCGTCGAAGCGGCCGAGGTCGAGATCAGCGCGATCCGCGCTCAGGGTGCCGGCGGGCAGAACGTGAACAAGGTGTCGAGCGCGGTGCATCTGCGTTTCGACATCGGCGCCTCGTCGCTGCCCGACGACGTGAAGGCGCGCCTGCGCGCGCTGCGCGATGCGCGCATCAGCGCCGACGGGGTCGTCGTCATCAAGGCGCAGACGATGCGCACCCGGGAGGGCAATCGAGCCGACGCGATGCGCCGCCTGCAGGCGCTCGTCGATCGTGCCGCCCATCCGCCGCGCGTGCGCCGCGCGACGAAGCCGACGCCGGCGTCACGACTGCGCCGCCTGGAGGCGAAGACGCAGCGCGGCGAGATCAAGTCGGCGCGCGCCAAGCTGCGCGATTGAAATCCGCAGCTACCGCTTGAACGAGGCGAGCAGCGCCGCCGCGACGACGAACAGCGACCCGAACAGCCGGTTCATCGTGCGCACCTGGCGCGGCGACTTCAGCACCGCGAGCACGCGCGACGCAAGCGCCGTGTAGCCGGCCATCACGACGAGGTCGGTGAAGACGAGCGTCGCGCCGATCACCGCGTACTGCAGCGCAAGCGGCCGGGCCGGATCGATGAACTGCGGCACGACGGCGAGCATGAACGCCGTGCCCTTCGGATTCACCGCATTCAAGCCCCAGCCGCGCAGGATCAGGCTGCGCCGTGAAACGCGCGTGCGTTCGGCGTCGATCGCCTGCACCGTGCGCACCGGCGCACGCCATTGCTGGATGCCGAGCCACAGCAGGTAGGCGACACCCAGCCACTTGACGGCGACGAACGCCGCCTGCGAAGCCGCCATCAACGCGCCGAGTCCGACGCCGACGATCGCAAGCTGCGTCACGATCCCGGTGACGAGCCCGAGCGTGAGCCAGTAGCCGCGCGCGAAACCGTGGTTCACACCCGCGCCCATCGCGGCGACCGCGCCAGGCCCGGGGGACAGGCTGATCGCCCACGACGCCGCGAAGAAGGTGAACCAGAGCGAGAGCTGCATCGCCGCGATTGTCGCGCGATCGCGTCGCACGCGGCGGCGACAATGGTGGCATGGCGCGCGAAGGCAAGACCGTCTACACCTGCAGCGAATGCGGCGGCACGAGCCCGAAGTGGCTCGGCCAGTGCCCGGCGTGCGACGCCTGGAACACGCTCGTCGAAGGCGTCGCCGAGAGCGCCGGCACCGGACGCAACCAGCGTTTCCAGTCGCTCGCGAAGGCGGCGCCGGTGGCGACGCTCTCCGAGATCGAGGCGGCGCCGATCGAGCGCACGCCGACCGGCATAGGCGAGCTCGACCGCGTGCTCGGCGGCGGCATCGTCGAGGGCGGCGTGGTGCTGATCGGCGGCGACCCGGGGATCGGCAAGAGCACGCTGCTGCTGCAGGCGATGGACCTGCTTGCGCGGCACACGCGCACGCTCTACGTCACCGGCGAGGAGAGCGGCGCACAGGTCGCGCTGCGCTCGCGCCGGCTCGGCCTCGGCACGTCGGCGATGCGCGTGCTGGCCGAGATCCAGCTCGAACGCATCCTGGCGACGATCGCCGTCGAGCAGCCCGCGGTCGTCGTCATCGACTCGATCCAGACCGTCTATTCGGATCAACTGAACTCGGCGCCGGGCTCGGTCGCGCAGGTGCGCGAATGCGCGGCGCAGCTGACGCGCGCGGCGAAGGCGGGCGGCGTGACGATCATCCTCGTCGGCCACGTGACGAAGGAGGGCACGCTGGCCGGTCCGCGCGTGCTCGAGCACATCGTCGATACGGTGTTGTACTTCGAGGGCGACACGCACAGTGCGTTTCGCCTCATCCGCGCTTTCAAGAACCGCTTCGGCGCGGTCAACGAGATCGGCGTCTTCGCGATGACCGAGCGCGGGCTGAAGGGCGTCTCCAACCCGAGTGCGATCTTCCTGTCGACCCACGCCGAGCCGGTGCCTGGCGCGTGCGTGCTCGTCACCGTCGAAGGCACGCGGCCGATGCTGGTCGAGGTGCAGGCGCTCGTCGATGGCGGCGGGGCCAGCCCGCGGCGGCTCTCGGTCGGCCTGGAACGCGACCGGCTCGCGATGCTGCTCGCGGTGCTGCACCGCCACGCCGGCGTGTCGTGCATGGACCAGGACGTGTTCGTCAACGCCGTCGGCGGCGTGCGCATCAGCGAACCGGCGGCCGACCTCGCGGTGCTGCTCGCGATCCAGAGCAGCCTGCGCGGCAAGCCGCTGCCGCGCGGCTTCATCGCCTTTGGCGAGGTCGGACTCGCCGGCGAGGTGCGGCCCGCGCCGCGCGGCCAGGAGCGGCTGAAGGAGGCCGCCAAGCTCGGCTTCTCGATCGCCGTCGTGCCGAAGGCGAACGCACCGAAGAAGGCGATCGAGGGCCTCGCGATCCACGCTGTCGAGCGCATCGAGCAGGCGATCG
>CAZVNC010000308.1:0-3957 GCA_964628305.1 uncultured Ideonella sp. | reverse complement strand
TCAGCCGGCGCGTGAAGGTCTTGCCGTCCTTCGCAACCTCCTCGGTCAGCGTGCCCTTCAGGATCCCGAGCCAGTTGCCGTAGGCCAGCACCTTGTCTTCGGCGTCGACGACGGCGACCGAATCCTCGAGGTCGAGGATGGTCGAGAGCGCCGCCTCGATCACGAGGTCGTGAACGCCCGCGGCGTCGCTGGCGCCGATCGGCGTCGTGCGGTCGATCCGCAGATCCAGGTGCAGCCCGTGGTGCCGCAGCAGCACCGACGACGGCGCCTGCGCGTCGCCCTGGTAGCCGATGAATTGCGCCGGCTTGGCCAGCGTCGTCGTCGCGCCGCTTTGCAGCGTGACGACGAGGGCGCCGCCCTCGACGCGATAGGCGCTCGAATCGACGTGCGAGCCGCGCACGAGCGGCGCAGTGCGGTCGAGCACGTGGCGGGCGTAGGCGATCACCTTCGCGCCGCGCACCGGGTTGTAGCCGCGGCCGCGTTCGGCGCCGTCGGTTTCGGGCAGCGCATCGGTGCCGTAGAGCGCGTCGTAAAGCGAGCCCCAGCGCGAATTCGCTGCGTTCAGCGCGTAGCGCGCGTTCGTGATCGGCACGACGAGCTGCGGGCCAGCCTGCTTCGCCAGTTCGTCGTCGACGTTCTTCGCCGTCGCCTTGACGTGCTTGGGTACCGGCACGAGATAGCCGATTCTCTGCAGGAACTTGCGATACGCGGCGGGCTTCCTGATCGGGCCGGGGTTCGCAATGTGCCAGGCGTCGATCTCTGCCTGCAGGCGCTCGCGCTCGGCGAGCAGCGCCGCGTTCTTCGGCGCGAGGTCGCGCACGATCGCGTCGAACCCTTGCCAGAAGGCGGCGCTTTCGACGCCGGTGCCGGGCAGCACGTCGCGCTCGATGAACTGGTGCAGGACGGTCGCGACTTGCAGGCCGTGGATGGAAGTGCGTTCGGTCATGGCGTCTTGTCTCTCGGTTGAAGGTGGATTGAGGAGGCGGGAAAGTAGCCGAGCACGTCGCGCAGGCTGGTGCCGGTGTGCGTCGGTTCGGTGTCGAGTTGTTCGAGCGGAAGGCGCTGGCGATTGACCCACAGCGTCGTGTAGCCGAACCAGGTCGCGCCGATCGCGTCCCAGCCGTTGCTCGAGACGAACAGGATCTGGCGCGCCGGAAGATCGAATGCCTTCGGCCCAAGCGCATACACGGCGGGGTCGGTCTTGTACTTGCGCACCGCGTCGGCGCTCAGCACATGGGCGAGGAAGTCCTGGAAGCCCGCGCTCTTGACGGCGACGGCAAGCATTTGCGGGTCGCCGTTGCTGAGGATCGCGGCCGGCACGCCGCGGCGCGCGAGTTCGGCGAGCACGCCGTGGTTCTCGGGGAACGCGCTCAGGTGCCGGTACTGGTTCATCAACTGCGCCTCGGCTGCGTCGCTCAACGGCAGCGCCAGACGCTGCGCCGCATGGCGCAGCGCGCTTAGCGTCAGCTCCCAGAACGGCCGGTAGCGTTCGCTCATCGACGTGAGGCGCGTGTATTCGATCTGCTTGTCGCGCCACAGCACGCCAAGCGCGTTGCCCTGGCCGGGGAACATCTGTTCGGCGAGCAGCGCGACGCTGTAGACGTCGAACAGCGTGCCGTAGGCGTCGAACACGACGGCCCGCACCGGAGCTTGCGTACCCATGGGCCGACTCTATTCCAAACCGTCTTGATGATTAAGTGCCGCGAGAAACATTGATTCGTGCGCGAAACAGCTTAATCTCGCGGCCGTGGACAGGCTCGCGCAGATCGAATCCTTCGCCGCCGCCGTCGCCCGCGGCAGCCTCGCCGCCGCTGCGCGCGCCGAGGGCGTCGCACCGGCCGTGATCGGGCGGCGCATCGACGCCCTCGAGCAGCGCCTGGGCGTCAAGCTGCTGCTGCGCACGACGCGGCGCATCAGCCTGACGCACGAGGGCAGCGCCTTCCTCGAGACCTGCCAGCGGCTGCTCGCCGATCTGGCAGACGCCGAGGCGAGCGTCAGCGCCGGCGGCGTGAAGGCGAGCGGCCATCTGCGCATCACTTCGCCCGCCGGTTTCGGCCGGCGCCATGTCGCGCCACTCGTGCCGCTGTTCGCCGCCCAGCACCCGGAGGTGTCGGTCTCGCTGAACCTGAGCGACCGCGTCGTCGACATCGTCAACGAAGGCGTCGATTGCGCGGTGCGCGTCGGCGACCTGGCGGACTCATCCCTCGTCAGCGTGCGCCTGGCCGACAACCGCCGCCTGTGCGTCGCGACGCCCGCCTACCTGGCGCGCGCCGGCACGCCGCGCCATCCGGCCGACCTGGCGCGCCACGAATGCCTGCTGCTGTCGTCCGACGCCAGCCAGACGCGCGGTTGGGCCTTCGTCGTCGACGGCGAACTGACGCACCTGCGGCCGAGCGGCCGGCTCGACTGTTCCGACGGCCAGGTGCTGCACGACTGGTGCCTCGCCGACCTCGGCATCGCCTGGCGCAGCCTGTGGGAGGTCGAGGACGCAATCGCCAGCGGCGCGCTCGTCAGTGTGCTCGACGAGTTTCGCGCGCCGCCGAACGGCATCCACGCCGTGTTCGCCCAGCGCAAGCACCTGCCGCTGCGCGTGCGGCTGTGGATCGACTTTCTGAAGCACACCTACGGCGACGCCGCGTACTGGGCGCGTCCCGCGGCGCGCTGAGGGGCACGCCGCGACCGCCGCCAGGGCGGTCTTCTACACTCGGCGCATGATCCTCGAAGCGCTGCTTGCCTACCTTCACATCGCCGCCGTCCTGACCCTCGTCGTCTTCATGACGAGCCTTGCCGCGCTGTGCCGCCCGCTCTGGTTCAACGCCGACGTCGTGCGCCGCCTGCAGCGCGTCGATCAGATCTACTGGGGGTCGTGGGTCGCCGTGCTCGCGACCGGCCTGGCGCGCATGGCGTGGGGCATGAAAGGCTTCGTCTGGTATGCCGAGCAGCCGCTGCTGTGGACGAAGATCGCGCTGTTCGTCGTCATCGGCCTGCTAACGCTGCCGACCTCGCGCGCACTCGCGAGCTGGCGGCGCACGCTCGCCGCGAGCGGCACGCTGCCGCAAGCGGCGCAGATCGACGCCGCGCGCCGCCGGGTGATGATCGCCGCCCACCTCTTCCTGCTGATCCCGCTCGCTGCGGTCTTCCTCGCCCGGGGGGTCGGCACCGTGTAGCGCCGGCCGGCCACCGCGCGCGGTTGCAGCGCGTTACACATTGCCATCCTGGGGATGGCGCACGCGCTTCGCTTCCCCGATCATCCCGGCCTCGACGCGCACGACGCGCACCCAAAGGAGATCCGATGGCAAGCAAGCAACCCAAGGCCGCCGCCACCAAGCCTGCGGCGAAGAAGAATGCAGCCGCGAAGCACAGGGCGCTGTCGCTGCACCTGGGGCTGAACGCCGTCTCGGGCGCGGCCTACGGCGGCTGGACCGGGCCGCTTGCGGCGTGCGAGTTCGACGCCAAGGACATGGCCGCGATCGCGGCGGCAAAGGGGATGAATTCGACTGTGCTGCTGACGAAGAAGGCAACGCGGGCGAATGCGCTCGCCGCGATGCGCGCCGCAGCGGGCGCTTTGAAGTCGGGCGACTTCTTCTTTCTCAGCTACTCCGGCCACGGCGGACAGGTGCCCGACGTGACCGGCGAGGAGGTCGACAAGAAGGACGAAACCTGGTGCCTCTACGACGGCCAGCTGATCGACGACGAGCTCTATGCCGAGCTGGCCCGCTTCGCAGCCGGCGTGCGCGTGCTCGTGCTGTCGGACAGTTGCCACAGTGGCACGGTGACGCGCGAAGTGCCGCAGATGACCGACTTCCCGGCCAACCAACGGCCCAAGCTGATGCCGGAGGCGATCGCGATGCGCACCTATCGCGAGCACCAGTCGTTCTACGACAAGCTGCAGCGCGATGTCGCGAAGGCGGCCGGCGGCGACACGCTGGTCGACCCCGACACCGCCCTCGCGCAGGT
>CAZVNC010000307.1:0-3960 GCA_964628305.1 uncultured Ideonella sp. | reverse complement strand
CGAACAGGCCGCGGCTGAAGCTGACGGTGGCCCACACCGTCTCGAACGAATCGGTCGCGATATCCTGCGGCACGAGGCCGATGCTGCTTCGCGCCGCGCGCCACGCGCCGCGGATGTCGTGGCCGTCGGCCAGCACCGTGCCGGAGGTGGCGTTGACGATGCCGCAGACGATGCTGATCAGCGTCGTCTTGCCGGCGCCGTTCGGCCCGAGCAGGGCGAAGATCTCGCCGGCGCGGATCTGCAGATCGACGTCGCGCAGCGCAACGAACCCCGATTCGTAGGTCTTGCAAAGGCCCCGGATATCGATGATCGGTCGCATCCGCGCATTGTGGTGCAGCCGCAGGGCGGCCGTCGCGGCTATTCCCGGTGCAGGACGACGGTCAGCAGCAGCGACGCGTCGCTCGATGCCGTGACGCTGTGAGGCGCGCCGCCTCGCAGATAGAGCATCTGTGCGGCGCGCAAGCGCGTCTTCTCGCCATCGGCTTCGACCTCGACTTCGCCTTCGAGGCACTGCAGCGTCATCTCGCCGTCGACGCGGTGCGGCGGCAGCGTCTTGCCAGCCGGCATGACGAGGCGGATGACTTCGAGCTGCTCCGACTTGAACAGTGCGACCGACTTCGCGTGCGCAAGCCCCGCCTCGAGCGGATGGAGATCGACGGGCTGCATCGGCAGCAGGTGTTTGAGCGCCATGCTGCGAGTATGCGGCGAAACCGCTTGCGCGCCGCGCAATGAGCCGATCGGATGCGCGGGAATCGAGGCTTCATCCCGCGTTCCTGCCTGCTGCGGGCATGTCGGCAACGGTGTCGAACTTGTGCCGGCAGCGATCGCTCGCGGCGCGCGCCTGCTCCGCGGCGCACTGCTCGCCACTCGCGACAGCGTCGCGGTGCAGGCCAGCCTCGAGACGAACCAGCGCGTGCCGATGTCGCGCGATCTGCAGTACAAGGCGAAGTAGTTCCTCGTCACCGCCGACGGGCAGGTCAACGCCTTGCCGGGGTAGTCGGCCGCCAACGAGACCGCGCATCCCGAGCCAGAAGCGGAACGCGAACGAGAGCACGCGATCGAAGAGGCAGAGTCGATCGAGCGTGGAGGTCTGCAATGGACAGCGGGCAAGTCGAGTGCGGGTCGAGATGGCGGGTGAAGGATCTGCCCTTCGAAGCGATCGACCATGCCGCGGTGCGCGATCGCGACGACCTGTTCCTGCTCGTCTGCGCGGCCTCCTTCATCGAAAGCGGCAGCGACCTGTACGCAGGCAACCTCGCCGAACTGTTCGAGGACGATCCGCCGGTGTGCGACTGGCTGCGCAACCACTGGCAACACGAGGAACTGCAGCACGGCCGCGCGCTGCGCGCCTACATCGCGCAGGTGTGGCCCGACTTCGAATGGGCCGAAGCCTTCGCCGCTTTCCTGGCCGAGTACGCGCGTCTGTGCACGCTCGACCAGCTCGAACCGACGCGTGCGCAGGAACTCGTCGCACGCTGCATGGTCGAGATGGGCACGACGACGTCGTATCAGGCGCTGCAATCCGTCTCGCCCGAACCCGTGCTGAGCGAACTGGCGGGGCGCATCCGCAGCGACGAGGTACGGCACTACAAGCACTTTCACGAATACTTCCTGCGCTACCGGGCGCTCGAACACACGCATCGCACGCAGGTGCTCGCGACGTTGCTGCGCCGGATCGCCGAACTGCGCCACAGCGATATCGAGATCGGCCTGCGACACGCCGCGAATTCACGCTTCGAAGGCCGCCGCGCGCCGCGGGCGATCACCGCATCGACGCAGCGGGTCGTTGCGCTGATGCGCGCCGCCTTCCCGGTCGATC
Source organism: uncultured Ideonella sp. (assembly GCA_964628305.1). Taxonomy (GTDB): domain Bacteria; phylum Pseudomonadota; class Gammaproteobacteria; order Burkholderiales; family Burkholderiaceae_C; genus CAIKUF01. The sequence goes on along the minus strand of CAZVNC010000307.1, from coordinate 2,141 downwards.
TCGCCGTGCGCATGGCGATCCAGCCGCTCGCGTTGCCGCCGCGCTGGCGGCCTTTGGTTCAGCGACCGCTGGCGATGCTGGCACGGCACACCTGGCTGCACTGAGCGCTCATCCAGACGTCGAATGCGGGCTGGTTCGCCTGATTCGGATCGGAGCCGATGCCTGGCTTGCCAATCGGGTTGGAGGGCCGCCAGCGCTCGGTGGCAGTGTTTGGATTCCGCACCGATGCTTCCTCACACATGCCGCCAAACCTTCCACGCCGACAGCAACAGGATCAGCGCGAGCAGTGGCAACAAGACCGAGCCCTGGACAACTCCCAGCAGAAGCGCCCCGCACAACGCTCCGGCCAAGGATCCGGCAGCCATCGCGACCAGGAACGGCATGTTGTTTCGGAGCACCTCGAAGCTTCCGTCCCGGCTATAGCGAGTAAAGCCGACGATCATCGTGGGCAGACTCACGGCGAGTGAAAGGCTGCCTGCGGTCTTGACGTCGACGGCGAACAACAGGACGATCGTCGGGATCAGTAGTTCGCCGCCAGCCACGCCCAGCAGCGAAGCCACGACCCCGATACCAAGGCCTGCCAGGACGCCAACGATCATCTGCAGGTTGCCCTTCAGAGGCGGCTCCGCGCGGTCGGGCAGCCAAAGATGCAGCACGAGCCCTGCGGCAATGACTACAAGCAACACCGCAATCACTCGGTACAGTGTCCGCGGGCGTGCCCGAATGGCCCACGAGGCGCCCCACCATGCTCCGAGCAGGCTGCCGCCGAGCAGGTTCACGACCACTTGCCAGTGCTCGAGCAAGTGCTCTATGGGCACTGAGCGCGTGCGAAACAGCAGCGCCGACGCGACGACGATCAGGCTCATCGCCTTGTTCATGATCACTGCCGACAGCGCGACGAAGCCAAACAGGCCAATCAGCAGCGGAAGCCGAAACTCGGCGCCACCCAAGCCAATCAGCCCGCCCAGCGCGCCGACAACCGCGCCCGCCAGGAATGCTTGAAAGTGGCGCGGCCATGCGCTGCCGAAGGAGGCCGATGTGTTCATGACGCTGGAGTGATCGCTATGTCAATTCTGACATAGCGAATCCGCTACCGGCGCAAAAGCAGATTCAACTTCGCAAGCTCGGGGGCTGCCGCGACTTGGCACGCGCGGTCTAGCTCGTCGTAGTGTGCCAAGAGGCTGAGGCCAGCCGCGGTGACGGTCGCTCCGCCGCCCTTGCTCCCGCCGGCTGACGTTTCGAGGATGGGCGCGGGGACTGCCCGCTGAAGTTCATCCAGGAGCGACCACGCCCGCTTGTAGCTCATCCCCATGACGCGCGCCGCGGCGGAGATCGACCCCTGATCGGCAACCGCACGCAGGAGGTCCATCTTTCCAGGACCAAGGAGTACCGTATCACCGCGGCGAATACGTGGACGTATGACTTCGAAGACTTGCCGTTCAGCCACGCAACCCTCGACTACGTAGGCAAAGGCACTCCACTTTGCGAAGGTGGTAGGCCGTGTTGGACTTGAACCAACGACCAAAGGATTATGAGTCCTCTGCTCTGACCAGCTGAGCTAACGGCCCTCTCGCGAGGCATTGTAGGCAGGGCCTGCGATCGCTCGATCGCATCGCAAGCGGCCAGCGGCCGGTCAGGCCCTACCGCACGCGATGACTTGCCCGCACGGTCCGCGCGCGCAGAGTGCGAGGGCTACGATCTTGCCGATCGCGCGCCGCGCGACGCGCGCGGCGAGGAGACGGCAATGACGGCGACACGCATCGAGCACGACACCTTCGGCGACATCGAAGTCCCCGCCGATCGTCTGTGGGGCGCGCAAACCGAGCGGTCGCTGCACCACTTCGCGATCTCGACCGAGCGCATGCCGCGCGAACTGCTGCGCGCGCTGGCGCTCGTCAAGCGCTGCGCGGCGGACGTGAACCTGCGGCTCGGGCAGCTCGACGCGGCGAAGGCGGCGGCGATCGCCGCCGCGGCCGACGAGGTGCTCGCCGGGCGCCACGACGCCGAGTTCCCGCTCTCGGTCTGGCAGACGGGATCGGGCACGCAGACGAACATGAACATGAACGAGGTGCTCGCCAATCGCGCCTCGCAGTTGATGGGCGGCGCGGCGGGAATGCAGCGCCTCGTGCATCCGAACGACG
>CAZVNC010000306.1:0-3986 GCA_964628305.1 uncultured Ideonella sp. | reverse complement strand
GCGCGACCAGGCCGACATCCTGGCGCTGGGGCGCAACGTGCGCGCGGCGATGGACAAGGTCCGCGCCACGCTGCCGGTCGGCATCGAGCCGGTGCTGGTGGCCGACCAATCGGCAACCGTCGATCACGCGATCAGCGACTTCCTCGTCTCGCTGTACCAGGCGATCGCGATCATCCTGGTGTGCAGCTTCGTCAGCCTGGGCGTGCGCCCGGGGCTGGTCGTCGCGATCGCGATCCCGATCACGATGGCGCTCGTCTTCACGGTGATGAACGCGATGCACATCGACCTGCAGCGCGTCTCGCTCGGCGCGCTGATCATCGCCCTCACGCTGCTGGTCGACGACGCGATGACGACGGTGGACGCGATGCAGCGCCGGCTCGCGGCCGGCGACCCGCCCGGCACGGCAGCGTCGTTCGCCTACCGCACGCTCGCCGCGCCGATGCTGATCGGCACGCTGGTGACGATCGCCAGCTTCGTGCCGGTCGGCTTCGCGCCGGGCGGCGCGAGCGAGGTGCTGCAGTCGCTGTTCTCGGTGGTGGCGATCGCGCTGATCGCGTCCTGGCTGGTGGCGGTGGTGTTCGGCCCGATCCTCGGCAAGGCGCTGCTGAAGGCCCCGCCACGGACCGACGGCGAGCCCAAGCCGAGCAGGTTGAAGAGCGGCTACCAGGCCTTCCTGCGCAGCGCGATCCGCATGCGCTGGCTGACGATCGGCGTGACGGTCGCGATGTTCGCCGCCGCCATCCTCGCGCTGCCGCTCGTTCCGAGGCAGTTCTTCCCGTCGTCGGACCGCAACGAGCTGCTCGTCGACCTGACGCTGCGCCAGAACGCGTCGATCGCCGCCAGCGAGAGGACGGCCGAGCGGGTCGAGGCGCTGTTGAAGGGCGACCCGGATGTCGATCACTACAGCACCTACGTCGGCCGCGGCGCGATCCGCTTCTATCTGCCGCTGTCGGTGCACCTCGCGAACCCCTTTTTCTCGCAGATCGTCGTCGTCGCCAAGAGCATCGAGGCGCGCGAGCGGCTGCAGGCGCGGCTCGAGGAAAGGCTGGCGCTCGACTTTCCCGAGCTCGTCTCGCGCGTCTCGCCGCTCGAGATGGGCCCGCCGGTGGGCTGGCCGCTGCAGTACCGTGTCATCGGGCCGGACAAGGAGGAGTTGCGCCGCATCGCCGAACACGTCGCCGGCCTGATGGCCGCCGACACGCGGGTGCGCAACGTCAACTACGACTGGATGGAGCCGGCGCGCCAGTTGCGCGTGCACATCGACCAGGACGAGGCGCGGCGCCTGGGCGTCAGCACCGCCAGCATCGCCGCAGTGCTGCAGGCCTCGGTCACCGGCACCACGATCACGCAGGTGCGCGACGACATCTATCTCGTCAACGTCGTCGCGCGCGCCACCGACAGCGAGCGCGCGAGCTTCGACACGCTTGCCTCGCTGCAGGTCGCTACGCCCGCCGGACGGATGGTGCCGCTGTCGCAGTTCGCGCGCTTCACCGAGGAGCAGGAGTTCCCGCTCGTCTGGCGCCGCGACCGGGTGCCGACGCTGACGGTGCGCGCCGACGTCACCCAGGGCGTGCTGCCGGAGAGCGTGGTGGCGAAGATCGGGCCTTCGATCGCCGAATACAACGCCAAGCTCGCGCAGCCCTACAAGATCGAGACCGGCGGCCTCTACGAATCGAGCAACGACTCGAGCCAGAACGTGTTCTCGGTCGTGCCGATGATGATCCTGCTGATGCTGGTGTTCATGATGATGCTGCTGATCAGCTTTCGCCGCCTCGCGATGGTGGTCTTCATCATGCCGCTCGGGCTGATCGGCGTGGTCGGCGCGCTGCTGCTGTTCCAGCGGCCGCTGGGCTTCGTCGCCATCCTCGGCATCCTGGCGCTGATCGGCATGATCGCGAAGAACGCGGTGATCCTGATCGTCTCGATCGAGGAGGAGCGCGCCGGCGGCGCGAGCGTGAGCGACGCCGTGATGACGGCCTGCGGCAACCGCCTGACGCCGCTCGTGCTGACCGCGATCTCGACCGTGCTCGGCCTGATCCCGATCGCACCGACGATCTTCTGGGGCCCGATGGCGATCGCGATCATGGGCGGGCTGATGGTGGCTTCGCTGCTGACCTTGATCCTGCTGCCGGTGCTCTACATCACGATCTTCGGCCGCGAGGACAAGACGGCAGCGCCGCCGAGCGCGCCGGCCGCGGCCTGAGCCTCGATGGTGGCAGGCATGGCCCACGGCGATCCGGTGGCGACGCAAGCGTCCGCCGGCCGCGCCGTGCTCGATCTTCACCTGGGCGAACTGCGCCAGTTGTTCAACTCGATGGACCCGGCGCCTTTTCGCGAGCGCGACCTCGACCCGAAGGCCACCGACTACATCGTCGACTGGGCGACCGAGGCGCCAGCCGATCAGGCGCTGGCCATGGTCGTGCACCTGGGCACGCCCACGTCCGATGCGACACTGGCCGGCGACGCGGTGCGCGAGTACTTCGAGCGCCGCGCCGCCGCCAAGCGGCGCGAGCTGTCCAAGTTGTTCAAGATGGGCCGCGTCAGCCTGCTGATCGGACTCGCTTTCCTGGGCGGCGCGATCTCCGCGGGCGAGGCGCTGGGCAGTCTGATCGCCAAGGACAGCCATGCGTACCTGCTGCGCGAGAGCCTGGCGATCGGCGGTTGGGTGGCACTGTGGCGGCCGCTCGAGATTTTTCTGTACGACTGGTGGCCGTTGCGGGCACAGGCCAGACTGTACGACCGGCTGGGTGCGATGCAGGTCACGCTGCGCGGCGCGGAGCCGGCGTCATGAGCGCTGCATTGATGCGCGCGTTGATGTACTTTGCCCTCTGGATCGTCATCGACCAGAGCGCGAAGCCGGCAAACCTCGCCTTCGGCGTGCTCGCGACAGCCGCCGCCACCTGGGCGAGTCTGAAGCTGATGCCGCCTTCGCTCGGCAGCGTGCGCATAGGTGCGCTCGTGCTGCTGCTGCCGCGCTTCCTGTGGCAATCGATGATCGCCGGCATCGACGTCGCGCGCCGTGCCTTCGCGCCGCGCCTGCCGCTTGCGCCCGGCTTCGTGCAGTACCCAACGGGCCTGCCGCGCGGTGCGGCGCGCAATGCCTTCGCCGCCATCTCCAGCCTGCTGCCGGGCTCGGTGCCGGTCGGCGAGACCGACACGCACATCGAGTACCACGCGCTCGACCTGTCGCAACCGGTGGTGGAGCAACTCGCCGCCGAGGAACAGGCCTATGCGAAGGCGCTCGTTGCGGGACAGCGCGATGGCTGACTTCATGCAGTGGATGGCCGCCTTCCTGGTGCTGATGGTGGCGCTCGGGCTGGTGCGCGTCGCGCGCGGTCCGGGGCGGGCCGAACGCATGATGGCGGCGCAGTTGCTCGGCAGCGGCGCGATCGGCGCACTGCTGCTGTTCGCCGCGGCGAGCGACGAGCCGGCGGTCGTCGACGTCGCGCTGACACTCGCGCTGCTGGCGGCTTTCGCGTCGATCGCGTTCGTCAAGTTCGCGCTGCGCCAGGACCGCGCCAGCGACGACGAGGAGCATTCGGCGTGAGCCTGCTGCTCGATGGCTTCAGCATCGCCGCCATCGTCGCCGGCGCCTTCTTCTTCCTCGCCGGCACCGTCGGGCTGCTGCGCTTTCCCGACGCCTACACCCGGCTGCACGCGCTGACCAAGGCCGACAACCTGGGGCTGGCGCTGGTCGTCATCGGCCTGCTGCCGCAGATGGACGGTCTGCTCGCGGCCGCCAAGCTGGTGCTGGTGTGGCTGCTGGTGTTGCTGTCGAGCGCGGTCGTGTCGCAGTTGATCGCGAGTTCGGCGCGGCGCCAGGACGGCAGTTCATGACCGCGCTGGTCGCTGGCGTCGTCGCGCTGCTGCTGCTGGCGCTGGCGGTGTGGACCGTCGTCGCGCGCGACGCCTTCCTCGCCGTCGCCGGCTACATCGTCTACGGCCTGCTGCTGTCGCTGGTGTGGGTGCGGCTGTACGGCATCGAC
>CAZVNC010000305.1:0-3997 GCA_964628305.1 uncultured Ideonella sp. | reverse complement strand
CGCGCGCTTCGGCGTCGATGCCGCGCTCGCGGACCGGGTCGCCGTCGCGACCGAGGTCAGCCTGCAGAGCGTGCAGCGCGAAGTCGGCAGCGCGCATCTGGCGGCCTTCGGCATCGGGCAGCCGCGGCTGCACCAGGGCCTCGTCATCAGCGGCGATCGCTTCGTCGCCACCGCGAGCGAAAGCGCCGCGTTGCGCGCGGCACTGCCCGATGCGCTGGCGGTCGAGATGGAGGGCGCCGCGGTGGCGCAGGTGTGCGCCGACTTCGGCCTGCCGCTGGCCGTGCTGCGCGTCATTTCGGACCGCGCTGACGACAGCGCGCACGTCGACTTCCTGCGCTTCACGCACGAAGTCGCGAGCGTGCTGACGCGCCTCGCCGTCGTCGCCGCGCTCGGCGAGCCGGCGCGTTGAAGACGCTGCGGAGCGCCATCAGTCGGTTCGCGCGGCTAGCGCGGCGAGCACTCGGCGCCGGTTCGCGAACCAGTCGTCAAGAAAGGCATCGTTGAACGCGGCGGCGATTGCTTCAGCGCGCGCCTGCGCCGCGTCCGCCTCGTCGATCAGTTCGAGCGCGCGGCAGGCGTGGGCATGCTCCAGCTCGATGAACGCGCGATCGACGCGCTCGTTGTCGTCGATGTCGTTCGCATCGATCAGCGCGAGCGCGCGCAGCGCGTGCTCGCGCGCCTGCGGCGCCTGCGCGAGCGCATTGCCGACCATCGCGCGCAGGTACGCGGCGCGCTCGTGATGGACCCAGTTGCCGGCCCGCAGCCAGAAGTGCTCGGCCAACTGCGCCGCATCGTGCATCGCGTCGCGCAGCGGCGCATGCGTGAACGCCTCCGGCGGCCGCTCGACAAGGCTGGAGGCGATGTTGTTGACGCACGCGGCGACGGCGGCGTCGAGCGGTCCGGGCTCGCGCCAGGCCGCGGCATCGCCGCGCAGCACGCCGAGCGCGCCGCGCGTGCAGTCGGCCGCCGCCTCAGGTTCGAGCCCGGGCACGCGGTACATCGCGACCGTCAACGCGACCACCTCGAGCGCCATCTGCGGCGTCGCGCCGGCCGCGTCGGCGAGCGATGCGGTCAAGCGCTGCGCGTCGTCCGCCGCACCTGCCGCCTGCGCCGCGGCGGCCGCCTGCCGCCAGAGCACGGTGAGCGGCGCATCGCCCGCTGCGCCGAGCAGGGCCGCGTGGCGCGCGTGGGCGTCGTCCCAGGCGCCCTGCTTCTCGCCGAGCACATGGTTGAGCAAGAAGGCGAGGACCGGCAGCCGATCCGCGGGCAATTGCGCCGGGTCCAGCGCTCGCAGCAGCGCGGCGGCGCGGGCCGGATCGGCGTCGTGGCAGGCGTTCGCTTCGTCGAGACGGGCGGTGTCGTCGTTCATCATGGCCTCCTGCGTCGGGCAAACTGTAGCCGGGAGTGAACGGATGAGCACGAGATTCTTCGTCGACGCGCCGCTCGCCGCGCAGGCCGAGATCGCCTTGCCGAGCGGGCCGGCGCGCCATGTGCAGGTGCTGCGGCTGCAACCCGGTGCGCCGCTTCGCTTGTTCGACGGCAGCGGCGGCGAGTGGGACGCGGTCGTCACCCACATGGGGCGCAACGAGGTGCGGGTGCGCGTCGGCGCGCATCTCGCGGTCGATCGCGAGCTGGCGCGCAGCGTCACGCTCGCGATCGGCGTGCCGGCCAACGAACGGATGGACGCGCTGATCGAGAAGGCGACCGAGCTTGGCGCCGCCGCGATCGTGGCGCTGATGTGCGAGCGCTCGGTGCTGCGCCTGCAGGGCGAGCGCGCGGCAAGGAAGCTCGTGCATTGGCGCGGCGTCGCGGTCGCCGCCTGCGAGCAAAGCGGCAGGACCCGCATACCGCAATTTCCGCCGGTCGCGACGCTCGCCGAGTGGCTGCGGTCGCTGCCTGCGATCGGCGCGATCGGGTCGGCGCCGGGCGAAGCGCGCTGGCTGCTGAGCCTCGATCCCGACGCGCCCGGCATTGCCTGCGCGATCGCCGCGCTCGCGCCGCAGCGGGACGCACCGGTCTGCATGTTAAGCGGGCCCGAGGGAGGCCTCACCGGCGAAGAACAGTCGCTCGCGCTTCGTGCCGGCTTCACGCCGGTCGGCCTCGGGCCGCGCGTGCTGCGCGCCGACACCGCACCGCTGGCCGCGCTTGCGGCGCTCGCGTGCGCCGGCGCATAGACCCGAAGCCGTGCCGGACAAGCTTGCGGCCCGAGAATCGAGGTTCAATTGAAGGAGTCGAAATGAGTGCCACCACTGCGCCGTCCGCGGCGCCGCGAGTTGATCGGCGATGACTGCACCGGTTGAATCACCCATCGTCATCCTCGGCAGCGGACTGGCGGGCTATTCCGCGGCGCGCGAATTGCGCAAGCTCGACAAGGCGACGCCGCTCGTCGTCGTCAGCCGGGATCACGCGGGCTTCTATTCGAAGCCGATGCTGTCGAACGCGCTGGCGAGCGGCAAGACGGCCGAGATGCTCGTCATGAAGCCGGTCGAGAAGATGATCGAAGAACTCGGCGCCGTCGTCCGCGCGCGCACCGAGGCGGCGCGCATCGACACCAATGCGCGAACCGTGCACTGCATCGACGGCGAAGTGTTCGCGTATCGCGACCTCGTGCTCGCCGTCGGCGCCGATCCGATCCGCCTGCCGCTCGCGGGCGACGGCGCGGCCGACGTGCTGTCGGTCAACGACCTCGACGACTACGCGCGCTTTGCAAAGCGGCTCGAAGGGGCGCAGAAGGTCGCGATCCTCGGCGGCGGACTGATCGGCTGCGAGTTCGCGAACGACCTGCTCGCGCGCGGCATCGCGCCGACCGTGGTCGACCCGGCCGCGGCAGCGCTGTCGCGCCTGCTGCCGCCTGCGGCCAGCACCTGGCTGCAGGCGAAGCTCGAAGCGGCCGGCGTGCGCTTCCGGTTCGGGGTCGCCGCGGAGCGCGTCGATCGAACGGCGGCGGGCCACATGCTCACGCTGACCGACGGCAGCACGCTCGAAGCCGACCTCGTGCTGTCGGCGATCGGCCTGCGGCCGCGCGTCGCGCTCGCCAAGGCGGCGGGCCTGACGGTGAACCGAGGCGTCGTCGCCGACCGCTGGCTCGCCACCTCGGCGCCGCACGTCTACGCGCTCGGCGATTGCGCCGAGGTCGAAGGGCACTCGCTGCCGTTCGTGATGCCGATCATGCAGCAGGCGCGCGCGCTCGGCGCAACGCTCGCCGGCACGCCGACGGCGCTGAAGTACCCGGCGATGCCGGTCATCGTCAAGACGCCGGCCTGCCCGACGGTGGTCTGCCCGCCGCCGCTCGAAGCCGTCGGCGCGTGGTCGGTGCAGGCCGCTGACGACGCGCTCGAGGCGCGCTTCGAAGGCGCCGGCGGCAAGCTGCTCGGTTTCGCACTGATGGGCGCGGCCACAGCGAAACGCCAGGCGTTCGCGGCGCAGGTCCCCGGGCTGATCGGCTGAGCGCGGAGCGATGCCTCAGATCGTCAGCGGATCGACATCCACCGCCCAGCGCAGGATGCGGTCGTCGCCGCGGCGCGCGTTTCGCAAGGCGTGCAGCATCGGCAGCCAGTTGCCGAGCATGCGCTGCAGCGCGACACGAGACGGCGACTCGACGAGCATTTGCATGCGTTCGACATTCGCGACCCGCGCGACGCCCGGCGGCACCGGCGAGTAGATCGTGACGCCTGCCGCGGCGGCGAGTTCGGTTGCGGCGTCCGCCGCCGCCTGCAGGAAGTCGCGCGCCGCCTTCGCGCTGCGCGCGTCGGCGCGCAGCAGCGCGAGATGCGAGAACGGCGGCAGGCCGGCCATCTCGCGCTCCTTCAACTGGCTGGCGGCGAACGCCGCGAAGTCGTGGCTGCGCAGCGCCGCGTAGAGCGCGTGCCGCGGATGCCAGGTCTGCACCCACATCTCGGCCCGCCCGGCGTGCTGAGCGTCGCGCCCGGCCCGGCCCGCCGCCTGCATCAGCAGCGCGAAGAGCCGCTCGGGGGCGCGAAAGTCGCTGCTGAAGAGC
>CAZVNC010000304.1:0-4018 GCA_964628305.1 uncultured Ideonella sp. | reverse complement strand
ACAAGCCGGTCGGCTGCCTCGAGTGCCGCATGACCGGCTACCGCGGCCGCGCCGGCCTCTACGAACTGCTGACCGTCACCGAAGCGGCGCGCGCCGCGATCCACCCGCTGCCCGACATCGCCCGGTTGCGCAGCCTCGCACTCGCCGATGGCCTGCGCCCGCTGCGGATGGCGGGCGCGATCAAGGTCGCCGAAGGGCTGACGACGGTCGAGGAGGTGCTGCGGGCGACGCCGGCCTGGGACGGATGACGGGTTCGCCACACCAAAGGCCAGAAGGCTGCCGTTCGCAAGCGGCGGCGACAGCCAACGCACCCGCGCCCTGAGAACCTAGGGGGGTGAGGCCGGTCAGGCCTTTCGCAAGCGGGAATTCGGTAGCAAACTGCCGCCTCGGTCTGCAAGGCTTCCTGAGCGTGATCGGGTGCGCACATGCGCGCCGGCCAGGGCGCCGCGGACACGACGAGTGTGGTGCTCCGAATGGAGGAAGCGATGACGGCCTCATCCCGCACGAAACCGTGGGCAACCGGCAGGGTCGCCGGCCTGCTGACCCTCCTGCTTCTCGCGGCCTGCTCGGGTGAACCGAAGCCGGGCGAGGTGCAGGACGAGGCCAGGCTTGCCGGCCGCGATGCGGCTTCGTTCCCGCACGCCGACGAGGACTACTTCCACGACATGGACGGCGCGATTGCGCTGACGCCCGACGAGATCAAGGGCCGCAACATGTGGATCGTCTGGAGCGGCGGCAACGACCGCTTCTGGAACAAGATGGGCGACTTCACCTTCGGCGCATTCGACCTGCTGAAGATGATCAGCTCGCACCCGACACTCGGCTTCTCGCGCGAGAACCGCTGGAGCTACCTGGGCCTGGTCAACGAGCCGTGCTTCGACAAGGCCAGCGGCCCGGATGCGAACCGGCGCGGCCTGTGGCTCGACGTGCGCAGCAAGGATTGCCCGCCCGATCCGTTCGAGAACGAGACGAAGTATCCGGGCGTCGCGATCGGCTCGCGCGGCAAGCCGCTCGGCGACGGCACGACGCAGCCGGTTGGCTCGTACTACGGCTACGCGACAGGCATCGTCGGGCTGCGCCTGTTCCCGAACCCCGACTTCGACGAGAAGGCGGCCAAGGCGTGGGATGCCGAGCGCTACTACACCGACCCGAAGTACTACAACCGCAAGGACCTCGTGCGGCCGTACCGCGTCGGCATGTCCTGCGGCTTCTGCCACGTCGGCCCGAGCCCGGTCCATCCGCCCGACGATCCGGAGCATCCGAAGTTCGCCAACCTGAGCTCGTCGGTCGGCGCGCAGTACATGTGGGTCGACCGGCTCTTCATCGTCGATTCGAACAAGCCCGAAGGCCGCAGGAACTTCATGTACCAGCTGGCGCACACCTTCCGGCCCGGCACGATGGACACCTCGCTCGTCTCGACCGACAGCATCAACAACCCGCGCACGATGAACTCGGTCTACGAATTCGTCGGACGCATGGGCATGGCCAAGCAGCTGTGGCACGAGAAGCTGGCCGGCGGCGAGCTCGACAACAAGCAGTTCAACAACTTCATCGCGTCGGGCCCGCTGACCGAGTTCTTCGACAAGGCGACGTCGACGGTGAAGACGCCGCATGTGCTGAAGGACGGCGCCGATTCGGTCGGTCTGCTCGGCGCGCTAAACCGCGTCTACCTCAACATCGGCCTCTTCAGCGAGGAGTGGCTGCTGCACTTCAACGCCATCGTCGGCGGCAAGACGATCACGCCGATCCGGATCGCCGACGCGCAGAAGAATTCGTCTTACTGGAACGCGACCGAGGCGGGCACGCCGAACACCGCGCTGTTCTTCCTGAAGGCGGCGCAGCCGGACTATCTGAAGGACGCGCCCGGCGGCGAGCAATACCTGGCCGCCGACGCGGCACTGCTCGAACACGGCAAGGACGTGTTCGCCGACACCTGCGCACGCTGCCACTCGAGCAAGGGCCCGCGCCCGCCCGAGTCGCTCGAGCTGAAGCCCGAAAGCTGCGCCGGCGCGAACTACCTCGCCTGCTTCAAGCGCTACTGGAAATGGACCCAGGGCGACGAGTTCAAGGCGCAGATGCGAGAAGTCGTCCACGCGAGCGACTTCCTGCAGGGCAACTACCTGTCGTCGGACGCGCGCATCCCGGTGACGCTGCTGCGCACGAATGCCTGCAGCCCGCTTGCGACGAACGCGATCGGCGGCAACATCTGGGACAACTTCTCGTCGCAGTCCTACAAGCAGCTGCCGTCGGTCGGCAGCCTGACGATGTACGACCCGTTCGACGGCGCGCCCTTCGTCTACAAGATGCCGGCCGGCGGGCTCGGCTACACGCGCGTGCCGTCGCTGATCGCGTTGTGGTCGAGCGCGCCCTTCCTGCTCGCCAATACCGTCGGGCCGTTCGACCCGAACCCGTCGGTTGCGAGCCGCATGAAGTCCTTCGACGCGTCGATCGAGCAGATGCTGTGGCCCGAGCGGCGCGAGCACGATGCGAAGTTCGGCGACAAGGTGCCCGGCGCGATCGACCGCACGACCGAGCGCAGCTGGGTCGCGATTCCGGTCGGCTTCGTTCCCGAGGCGCTGCGCCCGCTGCAGGGCTGGGGCCACCGGCTGCTGCCGTGGCTGATCGACGCCGGCGGCGACATCACGCTCGGCCCGGTGCCGAAGGACACGCCGGTCGGCCTGCTCGCGAACCTGAAGCTGCGCTCCGAGAGCGACGACCTCTCCGAACAGGCCGCGTTCCTGAAGAACATGGGCGAATTCGCCGTCAAGCTCAAGCTCGATCTCGCCACCGCGCCGGCCGATGCGAGCGACGAGGAACTGCGCAAGCGCTTCGCCAACCTGCGCGAGCCGATGATGGCGCTAAGCAAATGCCCCGACCTCGTCGTCAATCGCGGCCACTACTTCGGCACCGCGCAGTTCAACCGGCAGGACGGGTTGACCGATGACGAGAAGTCCTTCGGCACCGAGACAGCGCTCAGCGACGACGACAAGCGCGCGCTGATCGCCTTCCTGAAGACCTTCTGACCGAGCGCGCATGGCCGGCGCCGAGGCAGCGCAATGGGACTATGTGATCGTCGGTTCGGGCGCCGCGGGCGGCACGCTGGCGGCGCGGCTGGCCGAGTCCGGAATGCGGGTGTGCGTGCTCGAAGCCGGCGGCGACCCGCTGGCGTCGTCCGCCGCGCGCCTGCCGGAGGACTACGATGTGCCCGGCTTTCACGCCTTCGCCTGTGAGAACCCCGCGATGAGCTGGAACTTCCAGGTCCGCCACTACGCCGACGAGGCGCGCCAGGCGCGCGATCCGAAGTACCGCCCCGGCGTCGGCGTGCTCTATCCGCGCGCCGCGGCGCTCGGCGGCTGCAGCGCGCACAACGCGATGATCTTCGTGCAGCCGCACGCGTCGGACTGGGATCACATCGCCCACCTCACCGGCGACCCGAGCTGGCGCGCGAAGCGGATGCGCGTGTTCGCACAGCGCGTCGAAGCCTGCCGCCACAGGCCGCTGTGGCGCGCGCTGCGCCGCATCGGCATCGACCCCACCGGACACGGCTGGGACGGCTGGCTCGATGTCGAGAAAGCCATGCCGCTCGAGGCGCTTGGCGACGACGAGATGGTGGCGCTTGTCACCGGCACGTCGCGCGCCTTCGTCAGGAGTCTGCCGCACCCGCTGGCAAGCGCGTTGCGATGGCTGCGCGGCAAGGGCGACCCGAACGCCAGGCCGGTCGGGCGCGGCAGTTTCGAGGGCCTGTGCTACACGCCGCTCGCGACGCGCCATCACGCCAGGGTCGGGGCGCGCGAGCGGCTGCTGCAGGCGCGGGCCGCGCATCCGCAGCAACTGCACATCGAACTCGACGCGCTCGCCACGCGCGTGCTGTTCGACGCCGAGGGCGCGGCCTGCGGCGTCGAGTACCTGAAGGGCGAGCGGCTCTACGGCGCGCACGCGCAGCCGAGCGGCGCGCCGGGAGAGCGGCGCGAAGTGCGGGCGCGGCGCGAAGTCGTCCTCTGCGGCGGCGCGTTCAACA
>CAZVNC010000303.1:0-4019 GCA_964628305.1 uncultured Ideonella sp. | reverse complement strand
GGAGCTGATCGTCGTGCTCGGCGGCTATGCGGCATGGAACGGCTGGAATCTGTGGCAGCGCAACCAGGCGGTGAAGGCCGGCGCGATCTTCGACGAGCTGGAACAGGCCGCGCAGAGCGGCGACGCCGCACGCACGCTGCGCATCTTCGGCGACCTGAAGGACCGTTACCCGGGCACGGTCTACGCCGAGCAGGGCGGCCTACTGACGGCGAAGACGCAGTTCGATGGCGGCGACCGCGACAAGGCGCGCGCCACGCTCGAGTGGGTCGCCGAACAGGCGGGGCAGCCCGAATACCAGGCCATCGCGCGCCTGCGCCTGGCCGGCATCCTGCTCGACGAGAAGAAGTTCGACGAGGCGCTGAAGCAACTCGATGCGATCGGCGCGAAGGAGTTCTTCGCGCTGGCCGCCGATCGACGCGGCGACGTGCTGCTCGCCCAGGGCAAGAAGGACGAGGCAAGAACCGCCTACCAGAGCGCGTGGAAGACGATGGATCCGAGCGTCGAGTACCGACGCCTGATCGACGCCAAGCTGACCGCGCTCGGCGCTGCGCCGGAGCCGATCGGCACTGCTGCTGCCGCGAGCGTGAAATGAAGCTTGCGCGACGCGCGTGGTTCGCGCTGGCCATCGTGGCGGCGCTCGCCGCATGCTCCGGAACGCCCAAGCCGAAGCCGACGCCGCTCGAGGCGCTCGTGCCGCAGATCGGCGGGCGCATGGTCTGGAGCCAGCGCATCGCGAAGGTCGACTTCCCGCTCCAGGTGGCCGTCAACCGCACCGCTTCGAGCGGCGGCACTTTTACGGTCGCCGCGAGCGACGGCACGCTGCTCGCGTTGCAGGCCGACACCGGCACCGAACTCTGGCGCACGAATGTCGGCGTGCCGCTGGCCGCAGGCGTCGGCAGCGACGGCAGGACCAGCGCGGTCGTCTCGCGCGACAACGAACTGATCGTCGTCGAGTCCGGCCGCATCGTGTGGCGCACGCGCCTCGGTGCACGCGTCGCAACCGCGCCGCTGGTCGCCGGCGAGCGTGTCTTCGTCATGAGTGTGGACCGCGTCGTTTCCGCCTTCGACGCGCAGGACGGCCGCAGCCTCTGGGTGCTGCGCAGGCCGAGCGACCCGCTGACGCTGTTGCAGGCGGGGGTGCTTGGCGCATTCAAGGACACCTTGCTCGTCGGCCAGGGGCCGAAGCTCGCGGGTGTCGACCCCCTTCAGGGCACGTTGCGCTGGGAGGTCGCGGTCGCGACGCCGCGCGGCGCCAACGAGGTCGAGCGGCTGTCGGACCTGCTCGCGCCGATCGCGCGCGTCGGCGACGTCGTCTGCGCGCGGGCGTTCCAGAACGCGGTCGGCTGCGTGAACGCCGAGCGCGGCACGATCGTCTGGACGCGCAAGGTCGGTGGCAACCAGGGCATCGCGGGCGACGCCCAGATCGTGGTCGGCGCCGACGGCTCGGACCGGATCACCGCCTGGCGGACGTTGGACGGCGAATTGGCGTGGACCAGCGAGAAGCTGCTCTATCGCGAACTGAGCGCGCCGCTGCTCGTCGGGCGCACCGCGATCTTCGGCGACGTCGAGGGCATCGTGCATTTCCTGGCCAAGGAAGATGGCAAGGCCTTGCTGCGCCTCACGACCGATGGCAGCCCGATCACGACCGCGCCCGCCTTGTCGGACAAGACCGTGCTGGTCGTCACGAGCAGCGGCGGCCTGTTCGCATTTCGGCCGGAGTGACGGCGCCGCGCGCCGGCCGTGCATGATCGGCGCATGAAGCCCGTCATTGCCATCGTCGGCCGGCCCAACGTCGGCAAGTCGACGCTCTTCAATCGGATGACGAAGAGTCGGGACGCGATCGTCGCCGACTTCGCCGGGTTGACGCGCGACCGCCACTATGGCGACGGGCGGATCGGCGAGCGCGAGTTCATCGTCATCGACACCGGCGGCTTCGAGCCCGACAGCACGAGCGGCATCGTCAGGGAGATGGCGCGTCAGGCGCGCCAGGCGGTCGCCGAAGCGGATGCCGTGATCTTCGTCGTCGACATCCGCAGCGGCCCGGCCGGCCAGGACGCGGATATCGCACGCTTCCTGCGCACGGCCGGCAAGAAGGTGTTTCTGGCCGTCAACAAGGCCGAGGGCATGACCGATTCGCCGTTGCTGGCGGAATTCCACGAACTCGGCATCGGCGAGCCGCACCCGATCTCAGCCGCGCACGGGCAGGGAATCCACAGCCTGCTCGACGCGGTGCTCGCGGACTTCGAGCCGGAGCCCGAACCAGAGCCGACACCCGAGGGGGCGCCGATCAAGCTCGCCGTCGCCGGGCGTCCGAACGTCGGCAAGTCGACGCTCATCAACACCTGGCTCGGCGAGGAGCGGTTGATCGCGTTCGACGAGCCGGGGACGACGCGCGATGCGATCAGCGTTCCATTCGAGCGCAATGGCCAGTTGTTCGAGTTGATCGACACCGCCGGGCTGCGCCGCAAGGGCCGGGTGTTCGAGGCGGTCGAGAAATTCTCGATCGTCAAGACGCTGCAGGCGATCGCCGGCGCCGATGTCGTGCTGCTGCTGCTCGACGCGACGCAGGGCGTGTCAGACCAGGATGCGCACATTGCCGGCTACATTCTCGACAGCGGACGCGCCGTCGTGCTTGCCGTCAACAAATGGGATGCGGCCGACGCCTACCAGCGCGAGTTGCTGGAGCGCTCGATCACGCAACGCCTCGCATTCCTGAAGTTCGCGCCGGTCACGCCCATTTCGGCTCTGAAGCGCCAGGGGCTGGCGCCGCTCTGGAAGGCGATCGCCGACGCCCACGCGTCGGCGGTGAAGAAGATGAGCACGCCGGTGCTGACCAGGCTGCTGCAGGAGGCGGTGCTGCACAAGTCGCCCAAGCGCGCCGGGGCGTTTCGGCCCAAGCTGCGCTACGCGCACCAGGGCGGCATGAAGCCGCCGCTCGTGGTCATTCACGGCAATTCGCTCGAGCATGTGACGGACGCCTACAAGCGCTACCTCGAAGGCCGCATCCGGGCGCACTTCAAGCTCGTCGGCACGCCGCTGCGCATCGAACTGCGATCGTCGAAGAATCCGTTCAAGGATCGCACCGGCCGCGGCTGAGGCAAGCCCTTGCGGGGCCGGCGCGCGTTGCTGTGTTAACGTGTCGCTTCGTTCAATATCATCACGGAGCATATCGTGAGCAACAAAGGTCAGCTGCTGCAGGATCCGTTCCTGAATCTCCTTCGCAAGGAGCATGTGCCGGTTTCGATCTACCTCGTCAACGGCATCAAGCTGCAGGGCCACATCGATTCGTTCGACCAGTACGTCGTCCTGTTGCGCAACACGGTGACGCAGATGGTCTACAAGCACGCGATCTCGACCGTCGTGCCCGGGCGCGCCGTGAACTTCCAGACGGCCGAAACGCCCGAAGCGAACTGAAGCCCCTGACCACCCGCCGCGCGGACGCGGCAGCCCCCATCGAAGCAGCGGCCGGCGACCCGCGCCCGCGCGCGATCCTGGTCGGCGTCGACTTCGGCGCTCCGGGGTTCGATGGCACGCTCGACGAGCTGGCCCAGTTGACCGAGTCGGCCGGCGACGCGGTTGTCGATCGCGTCGTCTGCCGCCGCAAGGCGCCCGACGCGGCGCTCTTCGTCGGCAGCGGCAAGGCCGACGAGATCAAGGCCCTGGTGCTCGGCCACGACGCGCAGGCGGTGCTCTTCGACCAAGCGCTTTCCGCCGCCCAGCAGCGCAACCTGGAGCGCCATCTGGGGGTCGCGGTCGCCGATCGCACGATGCTGATCCTCGAGATTTTCGGCGCCCGCGCGCAGAGTCACGAAGGCAAGCTTCAGGTCGAACTCGCCCGGCTCGAGTACCTCTCGACGCGGCTGGTCAGGCGCTGGAGCCACCTCGAGCGCCAGCAGGGCGGCATCGGCACCCGCGGTGGACCGGGCGAAGCGCAGATCGAACTCGACCGCCGGATGATCGGCGACCGCATCAAGGCGCTCAAGCTGCGGCTCGAGAAGGTCAAACGCCAGCGCGGCACG
>CAZVNC010000302.1:0-4027 GCA_964628305.1 uncultured Ideonella sp. | reverse complement strand
AAGCAGCGTCTCGACCTCGGCGGCGTCGCGCGCCTTGAGCTGCACGATGCGCCCGGTGACGCGCGCCTGCGCCGCGAGATCCGGCGGCAATAGGGCGTCGGTCTTGAAGCGCAGCATCGTGCTGGCGGTGCCGGCGAGCAGCGCCGACGTGCGGTCGAGCGCGACGACGCGACCCTGCTTCAACATCGCGATGCGCCCGCACAGCGCCTCGGCCTCCTCGAGATAGTGGGTCGTCAGCAGCACGGTGCGGCCTTCGCGGTTCAAGCG
Source organism: uncultured Ideonella sp. (assembly GCA_964628305.1). GTDB lineage: Bacteria > Pseudomonadota > Gammaproteobacteria > Burkholderiales > Burkholderiaceae_C > CAIKUF01. The sequence goes on along the minus strand of CAZVNC010000302.1, from coordinate 3,760 downwards.
TGCGATGAAGCTCCACAGCGTCTGGCGCAGCTCGACGTCGACGCCCGCCGTCGGCTCATCAAGCACGATGACTTTGGGTTTATGCACCAACGCCTGGGCCACCATGGCCCTGCGCTTCATGCCGCCCGACAACTGGCGCATGTTGGCATCGGCCTTGTCGGCCAGCCCGAGGTGATGCAGCAACTCGTCGATCCAGGCGCCGTTGTTGCGCACGCCGAAGTACCCGCTTTGCAGCACGAGCGCCTCGTGCACCGAGAAGAAGGGGTCGAACACCAGCTCCTGCGGCACGATGCCGAGCTGCCTGCGCGCGGCTGCGTAGTCGGCGACGACATCGTGGCCGTGCACCCGAACCTGCCCGCCGGTCGCACGCGCGAGGCCGGCGAGGATGCTGATCAGCGTCGTCTTGCCGGCGCCGTTCGGCCCCAGCAGGCCGAAGAACTCGCCCGCCTCGATGTCGAAACTCACGCCGTCGAGCGCGCGCAGCACCTGCCCCGGGTTGGCCCCCGGATAGACCTTGGCGACGGCTTGGAACGAGACGGCGGGCATGGGAGCGCGATTGTAGGCAGCCGCGCCGGCCCGGGCGCTGCCGCGGATACTCCTCGCGCCGGCTTGCGCCTTGCGCAAGAAGGGGCGCCGGACAGCGGCGGCCGGGCGGTGCGGAGATGCTAGATTGCGGCCATGCAAGCCAAGAAGCCGCGCCGCACTGCCGAACGCATCCTCGAAGTCACGCTCGAGCTCTTCAACCGCTACGGCGAGCCCAACGTATCGACGACGCTGATCTCGGCCGAACTGGGCATCAGCCCGGGCAACCTCTACTACCACTACCCGGCGAAGGATGAGCTGATCAACTCGCTCTACGACCGCTACGAGCGTGCCCTCGACGAGTTGCTGCGCGCCGCCGACGGCGTGCGCAACGTCGAGGATGCCTGGCTGTTCCTTCACATGATGTTCGAGCTGATCTGGCAGTACCGCTTCCTGTACCGCGACCTGAACGACCTCGTCTCGACGAACCGGCGCCTCGAGACGCGCTTCCAGTTCGTGCTGAAGAACAAGACCCGCGCGGTGCGCGAACTGCTCGACGGGCTGGCGAGCGGCGGCGCGATCCGCATCGCAGCGAATGAGGCGTCGACGATCGCGACCTCGATGGTCGTCGTGCTGACCTACTGGCTGAGCTACGAATACGTGCGCGAACCGCGCAAGGCGCTCGAAGCCGAAGCGGCAGGCGCGTCGATGATGCGCGGCGCGTTTCACGTGCTCGCCCTGCTCGCGCCTTATCTCGAAGACGCGCAGCGCGAGCATCTGCAGACGCTCGCCGCGAGCTACGAGCCGCCGTGATGGCAACCACTGTCGGCGACGACAAAGGAGACCCTGCGATGGCCAAATGGACCGCCTTTCCCTACGACAGCAGCGCCTACACCTACGACCCGGCCGCGCTGAAGAGGAAATGGGCCGACCTGCATGCGGGCGACGCCGAGCCGCTGCCGAAGGACGACAAGGTGCTCGCCGCGTGGGCGCTGTTTCACGCCGGGGAATTCCGCAAGGCGTTCGACGCCGGTCTGAAAGCGGGCGGCGCGGGCATCACCGCCGCCAACAAGGCGCAGGCGATCTACGCCAACTACCTGGAGCAAAGCGAGAAGACGCGGCTTGCGATGTTCCAGGAGGTCGTTGCCCGCGCCCAGGCGCAGGCGATTGCCGAGCCGAAGAACGCGAACGCGCACTACTGGCTCGCCTACGCGCTCGGGCGCTACAGCCAGGGCATCAGCGTCGCCAGGGCGCTCGCGCAGGGTCTGGGCAGCAGGGTCAAGACGGCGCTCGAGACGACGATTGCGCTCTCGCCCCGGCACGCCGACGCGCACATCGCACTCGGCACCTTCCACGCCGAGGTGATCGACAAGGTGGGCGGCCTGCTCGGGCGCGCCCAGGGGGCGAGCAAGGAGGCCGGGCTGGAGAATTTCAAGGAGGCGCTGCGCCTGAACCCGAGCTCGGCAATCGCGATGGTCGAATACGCGAACGGTCTCGTCATGCTCGAAGGTGAAAGGCGAATGAAGGAGGCCGAGAAGCTCTACAGCGACGCCGCGGCGTGCAAGCCGGCCGATGCGATGGAGCGGCTCGACGTCGAGATGGCGAAGGAAGAGCTAGAGGACTGAAAGTGCATCGAGTCCCGATCGCGGCGCACAACCGCCTGAACGCTGGCGGCCGCGCGCGATACGACTCGTTACGCGGTCAGTGCCCTGTGGCCGGGTCGCTGCCGAAAGGCGTGCGAGACTCGCCGCCATCCCAGCCTTCGATGGATGATCCGCCATGAAAAGCAGCGTCGACCCTTTCGCCGCCTCGATTTCGATAAACCGCTTCGCTCCCGAAGCCCTTTCCGTGCTGCGCATCGTCAGCGCATATCTGTTCCTGCTTCACGGCAGCGCCAAACTACTCGGCGCGCCGAAGATCGAAATGTTCGCCAACCTGGAACTGATGTCGATGCCCGGCATCGCCGGCATCATCGAACTCGTGGGCGGCGTGCTCGTGCTGATCGGACTATTCACGCGGCCGACGGCCTTCGTCATGTCCGGCACGATGGCGTTCGCCTATTTCATCGCCCACGCGAGCCAGGGCAACCCGCTCTTTCCGCTGATGAACGGCGGCGAGGCGGCAGTGCTGTTCTGTTTCGTCTTCCTCTACATCGCCGTGGCCGGTGCCGGTCCGTGGAGCGTGGACTCGGCGCGGCGCCGGCGCTGAACGACGCGCATTTCGGCCGCGCGTCCGCCGCGAGGCGCCGCTACCAGCGCTCGACGATCACGGGCTTCAATTGCAGCGCCTCGCCGATGCGCTGCATCGCGCTGCCGGCATCGCTGCGGCTTCGATAAGGGCCGGCCTGCAGGCGGTGCAGACTCTGGTCGTCGAAGATCGCGAGCAGCGGTGCGAGCCAATCGAACTCGCCCGAGACGCGGCGCTGGAAAGTCTCGGCCCCGCTGCGCTCGCGAAACGCGCCGATCTGGACCCAGTATCCGGGACCCGACGGCGCCGCGGCGGGTTGCTCCGCCGCCACCACGTCCGTCGGCTCGGGGGCCCGTGACGGCGGCAACGGCGAGAAACCGGCAGGATCCGAAGAGGCAACCGGCTGCGCGGTGGCGGATGTCGCGTTTGATGCGTTCGCCGCTGCGACTGCCGTTGCCGGAGGCGCGGTCATCGCGGTCGATGCAGGCATCGCATCGGGCACGGCAGGTGCAACGGGCGCGGTGGTCGCGACGGTTGTCGGCTGTGCAGACCGCGCTGCGGTGCTGCGCGCAGGCGCCGAACCGCTAGTGCCGCCTTGGGCCAGTGCCGTGCCGCTCGCGCTGCGCTGCCAGGCGCCGGTACGAATGTCCTCGGGGGTGATGCGTTCGACCTCGACCGGCGTCACGCCGCGCAGCACGCCGAGTTTCAACGCGGCCGTATAGCTCAGGTCGATGATGCGCGTCGAATGGAACGGCCCGCGGTCGTTGATGCGGACGATGACCTCGCGGCCGTTGGCCGGATTGCGCACCCGCACGTAGCTCGGGATCGGCAGCGTCGGATGCGCGGCCGTCATTGCGTACATGTCGTAGGGCTCGCCGCTCGCCGTGCGCCGGCCATGAAACTTCTTGCCGTACCAGGAGGCAAGGCCGGTCTCCACGTACGACCTGTCGTCGGTGATCGGCACGTAGCGCTGGCCGAGCGCCTCGTAGCGCTTGTTCGGTCCGCCCGCGCGCACCCGCACGATGCGCGGCACGGCTTCGGGCGTACTGGC
>CAZVNC010000301.1:0-4031 GCA_964628305.1 uncultured Ideonella sp. | reverse complement strand
GGCTGACATGCGAATACCCGGCCAGCGTGAGTTGCGCCTTGAGCCCGGCTTCGTCGAGCCTTTGCTTCTGGCGGAAGTTGAACGTGTAGGCGGCCAGGAAGCTAGGCGGCGCAAGCCGTGTCAGCGCGGTCGTCGCCGGGACGAGCACGATGTCGAGATCGCGCCCGGCCTGGCGCGATTGCAGGATGCGCCACAGCGTCGCCAGCCGCTCGGAGATCAGGTCCTGGTGCGGCGAGAAGCTGTCGTAGGGCAGCGTCTCCCAGTCCGGGAAGACGGCGATGCGAAGGCCCGGCTCGAAGAACGCGATCTCCTGCTCGAGGCGCTGGGTGTCGGCCGGGTCGGCGCTGACGATCGCCGTCATGTGGCCGGCGCCCGCCTGTTGCGCGGCGAAGCGCGCGAGCAGCAGCGCGTCGGCCGAGCCGGTCGGGCGCGGCAGCGTGAAGCGCTTGCCGGGGGTGAGGGTGGGGAGTTGCATGCCGGTTCGCGACCGCGGGCTTCGGGGGCCGAACGCGCAGCGCCCCGGCGCGCAGTGCGGCGGGGCGCAAGGCATCGATTGTAGGCGGCGGGTGCGCTGCCCGCCGTGGCTGCCCGCTTCTATGCCGTGCCGTGTCGGACACCGCACCCGCGCGCGCCGCATCGTGTCCGAGGAGGCCGCAGCGTGCGCGCATCGCTTCCTTCGGCGCGTCGTGCGGCAGCGGTCCGGGCGGGCGACGGCGCGTGTGCGGTATCGTGCTGCCTACTTCGCAAAAGGAGCTCGCCCATGACCGCCATGATGAAAGCCGCCGTCTTCGTGGACAAGGGCCGCATCGAGCTGGCCGACAAGCCCGTTCCCGATGTCGGCCCCAACGATGCGCTGGTGCGCATCACCACCACCACCATCTGCGGCACGGACGTGCACATCCTCAAGGGCGAGTACCCCGTCGCCAAGGGCCTGACCGTGGGCCACGAGCCGGTCGGCGTGATCGACAAGCTCGGCAGCGCCGTGCAGGGCTACCGGGAAGGCCAGCGCGTGATCGCCGGCGCGATCTGCCCCAACTTCAACAGCTATGCGGCGCAGGACGGCGCACCCGCGCAGGACGGCAGCTACCTGGTGGCGCGCGGCCTGTGCGGCTGCCATGGCTACAAGGCGACGGCCGGCTGGCGCTTCGGCAACCTGATCGACGGCACCCAGGCCGAATACGTGCTGGTGCCGGACGCCCAGGCCAACCTGGCGCCGGTTCCCGACGGCCTGACCGACGAGCAGGTGCTGATGTGCCCGGACATCATGTCCACCGGCTTCAAGGGTGCGGAGAACGCCAACATCCGCATCGGCGACACCGTGGTCGTGTTCGCCCAGGGGCCGATCGGCCTGTGCGCCACGGCCGGCGCACGCCTGCTGGGCGCGACGACCATTATCGCCGTCGACGGCAACGAGCATCGGTTGGAAATCTCGAAGAAGCTGGGCGCCGACATCACGCTCGACTTCCGCACCGTCGACGTGGTGGAGGAGGTGATGAAGCTCACCGGCGGCAAGGGCGCGGACAGCTCGATCGAGGCTCTGGGCACCCAGACCACGTTCGCGCAGGCCATGAAGGTGCTCAAGCCCGGCGGCACGCTGTCGAGCCTGGGCGTGTACTCCGAAGACCTGTCGATCCCGCTGGCGCAGTTTGCCGCTGGCCTGGGCGATCACACCATTCGCACCGCGCTGTGCCCCGGCGGCAAGGAGCGCATGCGCCGCCTCATGAACGTGATCGCCGCCAACCGGCTGGATCTGGGCGTGCTGGTCACGCACCAGCGCAGGCTGGACGACATCGCCCTGGCCTACGACCTGTTCTCCCACCAGCGCGACGGGGTGCTCAAGATCGCCATCAAGCCCTAGGGTGCGAGGGCGCACGCTGCGGGCCGGGAGCGGCCAGCAGCGCGATCGTCAGAAGCGCCGACCAAGCCTCGGCTGCATGCGCGTCGTGCGCAACGCCGCCGGCGAGGTAGACGAGCTCGCCGGCCGCCGGCGCGATCGTCCGGTCGTCGGCGGCGACTTCGTTGCGGCCCTCGATGCGGTGGATCGTGATCGAACCGTCGACCCGATGCGTCCGTAGCCGCTTGCCGCGCGCCGGATGGTGAATGCCCGGCGCCGGGTTCCTTGGCGTGGCAGACGCTGACCTACACTTGCGAGCCGCCATGACCGCCACCGACGCGCCCCGTTGCTACGCCCTCGTGCCCTGCGCCGGCATCGGCGCGCGCTCGGGAGCCGGGGTGCCGAAGCAGTACGCGACGATTGCCGGCCGCGCGATGGTCGCGCACACGCTGGCGGCGCTCGCCGGCGTGGCGCGCATCGTCGGCACGATCGTCGTCCTCGCGCCGGGCGACGATCGGTTCGAGACGAGCGCGCCGCAGTTCGCCGGCGCAACGCGCTGGGCGGTACGCTGCGGCGGCGCGACGCGCGCGCGCAGCGTCGCCAACGGCCTCGGCGAGTTGCTCGAACGCGGAGCGCGCCCCGGCGACTGGGTGCTCGTGCACGACGCCGCGCGCTGCCTCGTCCGCCCCGAGTGGGTCGATGCGCTGATCGACGCCTGCCTGGACGATCCGGTCGGCGGCCTGCTTGCGCTGCCGCTTGCCGACACGCTCAAGGCCGGGCGGGATGGCCGGGTGTGCGCGACGATAGAGCGCACCGACAAGTGGGCGGCGCAGACGCCACAGATGTTTCGCATTGGGATGCTGCAGCAGGCGTTGGCCGATGCGGGCGACGACGTGACCGACGAGGCGGGCGCAATCGAGGCGCAGGGCCTTGCGCCGCGGCTCGTCGTCGGTGCGCTCGAGAATTTCAAGCTCACGGTGGCGGCCGATTTCGCGCTCGCCGCCCGGCTGCTGGAGACGCGCGCGTGAACCGCAAGACTGCCGCCTGGCGCATCGGCGAGGGCTGGGATACGCACGCGCTCGTCGCCGGCCGCCGGCTCGTGCTGGGTGGCGTCGAGATCGCCCACAGCCACGGCCTCGCCGGCCACTCGGACGCCGACGCGCTGTGCCATGCGATCACCGACGCGCTGTTCGGCGCCGCCGCGCGGGGCGATATCGGTCATCACTTCCCGGATACCGACGAGCAGTTCCGCGGCGCCGATTCGCTCGCGCTGCTGGCCGAGGCGGCGCGCCGGGTGCGCGGTGCGGGCTTCGAGATCGCCAACGTCGACAGCACCGTCATTGCGCAGGCGCCGAAGCTTGCGCCGCACATCGCGGCGATGCGCCAGCGCATCGCGCAGGCGCTCGCCGTCGCGCTCGATCAGGTCAGCGTGAAGGCGAAGACGGCGGAGAAGATGGGGCCGGTCGGCCGCGGCGAGGCGATCGAAGCGCGCGCCGTGTGCCTGCTGCTGCGCGTCGATTGACACCGCGCGACGCGCACTCGGGCCAGCGCCGGGCCGCCCCAAGCGGCCCGGGATCCCCTCGAGGGGCGAGCTTGAAGGGCACTTGGGGTTGTCATCACGGCGCCTTCTTCAGCCGCAGGCGCACGATCAGACCACCATCGTCGGCATTCGCAATCTCGAGGCTGCCGCCCATCCGGTGCAGCGCCTTGTCGACGATCGCGAGGCCCAGCCCGGCGCCAGTCGCCGCGGTGCGCGCCGCGTCGCCGCGGAAGAACGGCGTCGTCAGATGGCCGAGCTTTTCTTCCGGCACACCGGGCCCGTGGTCGCGCACCGCAATGATCACCCACGGCCCGCTGCGGGCGTAGGTGATGACGACGTCGGCGACGCCGTTGGCCGGAGTCGCACCGTAGCGGCGCGCGTTCTCGAACAGGTTGGCGAGCACGCGGCCGAGTTCGGTCTCGTCGGCGAGCACCTTGGTGTCGATCGCGACGCGCGAGGTGATCTGGATCTGCGAGGTGTCCCGAAACGCCGCCATCTCGCGATCGACGACGCTCGACAGATGGACCGGCATCAGCTTCACGTCGCCCGGCCGCGCATAGTCCATGAACTTGTCGATGATCGCGTCGAGCTGGTCGATGTCCTGCGCCATGTTGCGCTTGGCTTCCTCGTCCTCGACGCTCATCTCGGTTTCGAGCC
>CAZVNC010000300.1:0-4031 GCA_964628305.1 uncultured Ideonella sp. | reverse complement strand
GCTGTGGTCGACGCGGGCCACGTCCTGCTCGATGATCGGGCCTTCGTCGAGGTCGGCCGTCACGTAGTGCGCCGTCGCGCCGATCAGCTTCACGCCGCGGTCGAGCGCCTGCAGGTAGGGCCGCGCGCCCTTGAAGCTCGGCAGGAAGCTGTGGTGGATGTTGATCGCGCGGCCCTTCAAGAAACCGCAGAACGCCGGGCTCAGGATCTGCATGTAGCGGGCAAGCACGACGAGCTCGATGCGTTCGCGATCGATCAGCTCGCGCAGCGCCTGCTCCTGCGCCGCCTTCGCCTCGGCCGGCGCCCCGGCCGCGAGCGGCAGGTGGTGAAACGCAACGCCGTAGTTCGCGGCGAGCGAGCCGAAGTCGGGATGGTTCGAGGCGATCGCCGCGATCTCGGCATGCAATTGCCCCGACTGCGCGCGAAACAGCAGGTCGTTCAGGCAATGACCCTCGCGGCTCACCATCAGCAGCACCCGCGGCCGGTCGGCCTGCGCGTGCAACTGCAGTTCCATCTCGAAGCGCTCGCGCGTCGGCGCAAACAGCGTCTGCAACACGCCGAGGTCGGCCAGCGGCGCCGGGGCCGAGAAGTGGACCCGCATGAAGAACAGCCCGGTCGCGTGCAGGCACTGCGCGTCGTCGGCCGCCGGCAGGTCGCCGAACTGCTGCGAATCGATGATGTTGCAGCCGACCTCGTAGAGCAGCCCCGAGACCGCATGGACGATTCCGGACCGGTCGCGGCACGACAGGGTGAGGATGAATTCGGCGCGCTCGGTCATGTCGATTTCGCTTTCAAGTATTGCTCTGCGCGCGGGGCTACCGCTGCGGATTCGGCTCGCCCGCGCGCGGCAGTTCGACACTGAAGGTCGAGCCGGCCCCGGGGCGCGACCGCACCGTGATGTCGCCGCCCATCGCGCGCACCAGCGCGCGGCTGAGCGCCAGCCCGATGCCCGTGCCTTCGATCCCGCTGTGGCGCTGCGCAAGTCGGTTGAAGGGCTCGAACAGCGCCTTCGCATCCTTCTCGGCGATGCCCGCGCCATCGTCGACGACGTCGATCGTGATGCGCCGCTTCCCGCCGCGCACCCGCAGTTCGACGCGGCCGCCGCGCCGGTTGTACTTGACGCCGTTGGACAGCAGGTTGGCGAGCACCTGCTTCAGGCGCGTGCGGTCGGCACACACCTGCAGCGCCGCGTCGCAGGGCCCGATCTCGATCACCACACCGATGCCGCCGGCGAGCGGTTGCAGCATGTCGGCGCACTCGCGCAGCAGGGGCGCGAGCGCGATGTCGGACAGCGCGACCTCGAGCCGTCCTGCCTCGACGCGGGTCAGGTCGAGCAGTTCGCTGATCATCTCGAGCAGGTGCCCGCCGGCTTCGTGGATCAGTGTCACGTGGCGCTGCTGGCGCACGCCGAGCGGCTCCGAGGCATCCATCTGCAGCAGTTGCGCGAAACCGAGCACGGCGTTGAGCGGGGTGCGCAATTCGTGGCTCATGTGCGAGAGGAACTTGGTCTTCGCACGGCTCGCCGCCTCGGCGGCGGCGCGCGCGAGGCGCGCCTGCTCGAGCTCGTGGAGTTCGCTCACGTCCTCGAGGTAGCCGTGCCAGAGCACGGCGCCGTCGCCCTCGGCCTGCGGCGTCGCGCTGCCGCGCAGCCAGCGCACGCTGCCATCAGGCAGGCGCAACCGGAATTCGCAGCGCCACGGCCGCAGCCGCTGCATCGAGCGGCTGATCGACTCCCGCACGCGCTCGCGGTCAGCGCGCTCGGTGGCGCGCAGCATGATCGTCGCGTCGGTGCGCAGCACGTCGGGCGCAATGCCGGTCAGCGCGAGGCAGCGTTCGCTGACGTAGGGAAAGTATCCGCCGCCATTGGCCAGGCGCGCGAACTGGAACACCATGCCCGGCACGTGGCGGGTGATCTTGTGCAGCCGCTCGGCAAGCTCGAGCGCCAGGCCCTCGACGCGCTTGCGCTCCGAGATGTCGGTCTGCGTGCCGAGCATGCGCAGCGGCGTGCCGTCTGACGCGCGCTCGACGATGCGGCCGCGCTCCGACATCCAGCGCCACGAGCCGTCGCGCGCCTTGATGCGGTACTCGTGTTCGTAGATCGCCGTTTCGCCGCGCGCGTGGCGCTCGTAGGCGGCGTCGTTGCCGGCGCGGTCGTCGGGATGCATCAACGCGCTCCAGGCGGCCTGCGTCGATTCGATCTCGCCGCGCGCGTAGCCGAGCATCGCCGTCCCTTCGTCCAGGTCGCCCAGCACGTCGGTCTGCATGTGCCATTCCCAGACCGACGTGCCGGCCCCGGCGAGTGCCTGATGGAGCCGCGGATCGGTCGCGAACGTCGCGCCCGGCACCGACACAACGTCGGCGCGCCGCGCGGGCCCGCGTCCGGGTCGATCCGGTGCGCTCATGGCGGATCGGTGCGCCTGTCCGCCACCGCCTGCAGCAGGGCGTCCTGCACGCGTCGCGGCGCGATCTCGGTCAGGCAGCGGGTATGGCCGAAGCGGCAGACGCGGGCGAAGCACGGCGCGCAGTCGAGCTGCAACTCCTGCTTCAACCAGATCACGTGCGCGTTCGGGCTCAGTGGCGGCGTGTGCTCCGGGCTGGTCGAGCCGAACAGGGCCGCCTGCGGCACGCCGAACCCGGCGGCGACGTGCATCAGGCCCGAGTCGTTGCTGACGACGCCGCGCGCCGCGGCGATAAGCGCCATCGAGTCGGCCAGCGTGGTCTGCCCGGCGAGCACTTCGCACGCCGCGCCGGCCTGGTGCGCGATGTCGCGGCACAGTTCGGCCTCCTTGGCCGAGCCGAGCAGCAGCACGGCGAGCGAACTGTGCGCGTGCAAGGCGCGGGCGAGCGACGCATAGTGCGCCGCCGGCCAGCGCTTGGCCGGCCCGTACTCGGCGCCCGGCGCGAACACCCAGTAGCCGTCCGGCGCAACGCCGGCGCGTTCGGTGGCGGCGGCGATGCGCGCCGCGTCCAGCCGCAATCGCGGCCGCTCGCCGCCGGCCGCGGCATCGCCCGAGAGCGCGCTGTATAAGGCGACCATCGGCGGCCGGCCGGGGGCGTTCGCCAGGCGCCGGTTCAGCAGCCCGTAGCGCGATTCGCCGAGATAGCCGATGCGCATCCGGATGCGCGCCAGAAACGGCAGCAGCGCCGACTTGAACGAGTTCGGCAGCACGTACGCGGCGTCGAACCTGCCGCGCAGTTCGCGTGCGATCCGGCGCCGCGCCGACCAGTCGAGCCGGCCATGGGCGAACGGCAGTTCGATCACGTCGCCGACCTGCGGCATCGCACGGTAGACCGGCGCGACCCACGGCAGCGCCGCGACCGCGAGCACCTCGCCGCGCGCCGCGAGCCTTGCCAGCAGCGGCTCGCTCATCACCGCGTCGCCGATCCACTGCGGCGCGATGACGAGACTGCGCGTCATCGAAAGCGGGGGCTCAGAGGCTGAGAGGCGGGCCCGAAGTCAATGCGCACCGATCGCCTCGCCTGCCTTCAGGCGATAGCGCGTTCCGCAGTACGGGCAGCGCGCCTCGCCGGTCGTCCCGATGTCGAAGTAGACGCGCGGATGGGCGTTCCACAGGCGCATCTTCGGATTCGGGCAGAAGATCGTTCCGGGGGCGGGCATGTCCCCGGAGCTCACTTCGACCACCGCCGCGTCGTTTGCGTCGCTCATCGCCGTCACACCTTGGTCAGCCACTGGGCGTGCTTCGGATTGCGCCCGTTGACGATGTCGAAGAACGCGTTCTGGATCTTCTCGGTGATCGGCCCGCGGCTGCCGGCACCGAGTTCGATGCGGTCGAGTTCGCGTTCGGCGTCCTTGAGCTTGCCGACCAGAGCGTGCACCCGCTCGGGAAGCTCCTCGGGACGGCCCTTCATGATCTCGGTGAGCTGACCGACAATGGCCCGCTCCCGAGCCAGGAACTGCAGCGCTCGCGCAAGGGCGGCGCGTTCTCCGTCGACAGCCGGCCGGGCGCCGCGGCCACGGGCGCCGACGCGTCCATGGAGCGCTGGGTCCAGACCGGCTGGCGCGTCAAGGCC
>CAZVNC010000299.1:1213-4057 GCA_964628305.1 uncultured Ideonella sp. | reverse complement strand
TCGGGGTCGGTGACGATGGCGCGCCGCGCCACTTCGTTGAAGGCGATGTTCTGCGCCGAGAGGTTCGGCGCCGTGGCCACCGCGATGCACTGGCGCAGCCGCTTCGGGTAGCGCAGCGACCAGGAGAGCGCCTGCATGCCGCCCAGGCTGCCGCCCAGCACGGCGGCGAGCTGGCCTATGCCGAGCCGGTCGAGCAGGCGCGCCTGCGCGTCAACCCAGTCTTCCACCGTCACCACCGGGAAGTCGGCGCCGTAGATGCGCCCGGTGGCCGGGTTCACGTGCATGGGCCCGGTGGAGCCGAAGCAGGAGCCGGGGTTGTTGACGCCGATGACGAAGAAGCGGTCGGTGTCGAGCGGCTTGCCGGGGCCGACGAGGTTGTCCCACCAGCCCTCGCTCTTCGCTTCGCCGGCGTAGGTGCCCGCGACGTGGTGCGAGGCGTTCAGCGCATGGCAGACGAGCACCGCGTTGCTGCGCGCGGCGTCGAGCGTGCCGTAGGTTTCGTAGACCAGCGTGTAGTCGGCAAGCGAGGCGCCGCTGCGCAGGCGCAGCGCGGGCGCAAAGGTCATGGCCTGCGGCCTGACGTCGCCGACGGATCCCATGTGCGGCGGGCGTCGCGAAGGCTGGCCGTGCGCTTCGCTCAGACGCGCGGCACGGAATCGGCGAAGCTCTGGCGCGCCTCGAGCTTCTCGGACAGGCGCGCGAGGTTCGGGTACGCGCTGCGCCAGTCGATGTGCGGCAGGCGAAAGTCGAGATAGCCGAGTCCGCAGCCGGTCGCGATGTCGGCGAGCGAGAAGTGGTTTCCGACGCACCATGGCTTGTCGCCGAGGCCTTGCGACATCGCGCGCAGCGCGGCCGCGATCCGGCTCTGCTGGCGCTCGATCCAGGCGCTGCTGCGTTCGCCCTCGGCCCGCCCGGACCAGTTCTTCTCGAGGTGGGCCAGCACCGCGGCGTCGAGCACGCCGTCGCCGAGCGCCTCCCAGGTCCGCACCTCGGCGCGCTCGCGTCCGCGCTCTGGGATCAGCTTGCCGACCGGGGAAAGCGTGTCGACGTACTCGACGATGACGCGCGAGTCGAACACCGCCTCGACGCCCTCCATCACGAGGCAGGGCACCTTGCCGAGCGGATTGAACTTGAGCATCGCGTCGCTGCCCCACACGTCCTCGAGCACGAACTGATAGTCGAGCTTCTTCTCGGCCATCACGATCCGGACTTTGCGGACGTAGGGGCTGGTGAGCGTGCCGATGAGTTTCATCTTGTGATGTCGAAAGACGGGTCGAAACGATTCTATAGAAGCACCCGGCATGCACGGCGCCGTATTGCGCAACCGCCTCGGCGCGACCGGACGTGCACGTCCTGCCTGCCGCTGTCGCCGGGCAGCGGCAGGCCGCTAGGCGTACGCCTCGGCCTGGGGGTCGGTCGCCTCGAGTTCGTAGCTCGCCGCGACCATCGCCAGCCGCGCGATCACGCCGTACATGTAGAAGCGATTCGGCGCGCTCGCACCCGGCCGCACGCCTGGCCGCGGCAACTGGCCGGACTCGGCGAACGCGAGCGGGACGTAGTGCGACCCGGGCGTGTTCAGGTTTTCGTCGGCGCCGCGCTCGGCATGCACGCGGTAGAAGCCGCCGACGACGTAGCGGTCGATCATGTAGACGACCGGCTCGGCGACTGCGTCGTTGATGCGCTCGTAGGTCGGCACGCCCTCCTGCAGCATCACCTCGGTGACTTCGAGGCCGTCCTTCAGGTGGCCCATCGCCTCGCGCGCCTTGCGGTCGAGCTCGGTCAGCTCCTTGGCGTCGTGCACCGTCATGATGCCCATGCCATAGGTGCCGGCGTCGGCCTTGACGATGACGAAGGGGCGCTCCTGGATGCCGTATTCCTTGTACTTGCGGCGGATCTTGCCGAGCAGGGCATCGACCTTGCTCGTCACGCCCTCGGCACCGCCGGCGGTGAGGAAATTCACCTCGCCGCAGTGGGAGAACATCGGGTTGATCAGCCACGGATCCATGCCAAGCAGCTTGGCAAACTTCTTCGCGAGCTCCTCGTAGGCATGGAAGTGATTCGACTTGCGACGCACGCCCCAGCCGGCGTGCAGCGGCGGCAGCAGGTACTGCTCGTGCAGGTTCTCGAGCACCTTCGGCGTGCCGGCCGACAAGTCGTTATTCAGCAGGATGGTGCAGGGATCGAAGCCCTTCAGACCAAGCCGTCCGCGCGTACGCAGCAGCGGCTCGAGCACGAGCTGGCTGCCATCGGGCAGCGCGAGCTGGGTCGGCGCCTTGACCGTTTCGTCGAGCGTACCGAGGCGCACGTTCAGCCCGGCCTGATGGAAGATCCGCACCAGCCGTTCCAGATTGCTCAGGTAGAAGCTGTTGCGCGTCCGGTTCTCGGGGATCAGAAGCAGGTTCTTCGCTTCCGGGCAGATCTTCTCGATCGCCGCCATCGCCGCCTGCACCGCCAACGGCAGCATCTCGGGCGTCAGGTGGTGGAAGCACGACGGGTAGAGGTTGGTATCGACCGGCGCGAGCTTGAAGCCGGCATTGCGCAGATCGACCGAGGTGTAGAACGGCGGCGTGTGTTCCATCCACTCGAGGCGAAACCAGCGCTCGATCGCCGGCATCGACTCGAGAACGCGCTGCTCGAGCTCGTTGATGGGGCCGGTGAGGGCGGTGATCAGGTGCGGAACCATGCGGACGACTCGCTGACGGAGGCCGATTGCATTCTAGGCAATTGGCGCCGATTTCCCACTTCGCAAGGCGCGCCAGCGCGCGAGACCCGCCGCGGCGGGTCTCGCTCTCGAGGAAGTCCGCGTCAACCGTGATACGCCGTCTCGCCGTGCGAGGTGATGTC